>JBDTNG010000001.1:0-9805 GCA_039933895.1 Flavobacterium sp.
ACGAGCCGCTTTCAAAAAAGCGCGTTTGAGCTACAAAAAAATAGAAAGCTTTGTCTCTTTTTACCTTCCGGAAACAACAAAAAACATCAACGGTCCTGCCATTAATAAAAATGATATTGAAGAAACCAGCCGAAAAATAGAATATGCCACCGGTTTTCAAAAAGTGGAAGAGCTTTTATTTACCGATGATATTGATGTCAAAATACTACAAGAACAAATTGGCATTCTAAATGGTTTCAGCCAATCTTTAAAACACAATATTGAAGGCATCCAACTCTCAGATGGTAACATTTTTGAAGCACAAAAACTCCAAATGGTACGTATCATGAGTCTTGGTATTTCTGGTTTCGATTCGCCTATTGCCTTAAATTCTATTCCCGAAGCTAAAGCCAGTATCGAAAGTATTTCTGAAGTGATTTTAAATTTTAAATCGGACCAGGATTTTATCTCAATTATATCCAAAGCGAATCTGTACTTGAAACAAAATCAAAATTTCAATAATTTCAATCGCGCCGATTTTATCGTCAACCATTGTATTCCAATCTCTAACGCGATTTACGAAATTCAAGTGGAACTAAAAATAAAAAGCAGTCCATACACCAACGCCATCAATCTCGATAAAAAAAATATTTTCGAGGAAGGTGCTTTCAATCCTGACTACTTCGCTCCTACTTACAATCAAAAACCATCGACCGCACAAATTGCTCTTGGAGAAAAACTGTTTTTCGATCCTATTCTAAGTGGCGATAATAGTGTTTCTTGTGCCAACTGTCATATTCCAAATCAAGCGTATGCCGATCATAAACCGAAAGCGATTGCTGGGAATATCAGTTCTAGAAATACACCAACTTTATTAAATTCGGCGTATCAGAATGCACAGTTTCTCGACGGTCGCATGACGTATCTCGAAGATCAGGCAAAAACAGTCATCAACAACAAAAACGAAATGCATGGGGATTTTGCCAATGCCTTGGAAAAAGTAAAGAAAAACAGCACCTACAAAACTATTTTTAATACGGTTTTCACCAAAGAAAAAGAAATCACAGAGCAAAATCTATTGAAATCATTAGCCAGTTATGTGCGTTCGCTTTCCAAATTGAATTCTAAATTTGACGAATACTTACGCGGACAGACTCAACTGTCTCAAAACGAAAAAAACGGTTTCAATTTATTTATGGGCAAAGCCAAATGTGCCACATGTCACGCTTTTCCACTGTTCAATGGTAGTGTTCCTCCTTTTTACAACGATACCGAAAGTGAAGTCTTAGGCATTCCTTCGCAAAGTGTCACGCAAAACGCAATCCTCGATGCCGATTTAGGTGAATTCCTAATTACTAAAGCACCGCTGAAAAAACATGCTTTCAAAACACTAACAGTGAGAAATAGTGCTATTACGTTTCCTTACATGCACAATGGCGTGTACAAAACGCTTGAAGAAGTTATCGATTTTTACAATCGTGGTGGTGGTGCCGGAATTGGCATCAATATAGAGAATCAGACGTTGCCAAATTCCAAACTAAATTTATCTAAACCTGAAATTCAGGACTTGATTGCTTTCATCAAAACCTTAAACAATCAGGAGATAAAACCTGTTTATTAAAAATTTCGCTCTTCATAGATAGAAAGTAAATTTGTAACGGTATTCCAATTTCTAATGGTTGCCGTTACATTCAATTTCTTCTCAATATATTTTTGGTCCAAACGAGTTTTGCCTGCGCCAATATCGTATTTAATATAGATCCGACTTCCATCAACACTGGCTTCATCTGGTTTGAACTGACTGATTTTCAATTCGCTCATTGACGATGAATTCAATTCTTTCGAAATAAAAGCCACATATAATTTCTTAATATCCTCCGCTCCTGCCAAATACGGATTGTTTTTGAAACACTTTTCCAAGTCTTCCTTTCCAATAATTACAATAGGTACTTCATGCCCGAAAACCTTAAATATTTCCTGCTTAATGGTAAAACCAACACTCGGTCCGTTTTCTTCTTCCGAATCAACAAATACATTTCCAGATTGGATATACGTTTGAACATTCTGAAAACCTATCGCTTCCAAAGCAGTTTTCAAAGCTTCCATTTTAATCATATTGTGTCCAGAAACGTTTATGCCACGAAGTAGCGCAAGGTGTGTTTTCATATCGTCTATTACTATTGTCCAAATGTACAAAAACAGAAATTAATGCCATAACGCATAAAAAAACCACCTAAAAAGGTGGTTCTGAATATGTAAAAAACAATTTCTTAGTTAAAAGAATAACCCATACTAAAAGTAAATACCGAGTTTCTAACATCTGATGGCTTACCATAAATGTCAGTGATGTCTCTTCCTTCAAATACTTTTGTCATTCCTAAAGAATATCTTGCACCAAAATTCAAACCATTCTCAAGTTCAGTACCAACACCAAAGTTTAAACTGAAATCGAAAGTATTCGTTTTAGCTTTAACACCATTAGCTTTAAAGAAATCATCTAAATCGTAACTCCTTGTTTCTCCAAACACTTTTCCTTCAATTTCTTTGTTAACCATGAATCCCAATTGTGGTCCAAATTCAATGTTGAAATTTTTATTTGGATAATATTTAATCATCAACGGAACAGCGATATAGTCAAATTTATACTTTGTTTTAACTTCAGTCCCACCATAAAATCCCTTCTGATTAATCCCTTGAGTGGTATAAAGCAATTCAGGTTGAAAAGCAAAAGCATCCGCAAATTTACAGTTTACATAAAAACCAGCATTTATTCCAGTTCTAGGAGTTGTAGTCATATTTTCTCCCTCTGAATCAGTCAATTTTGCAATATTCACACCTAATTTAAGACCAAATTTTACAGGATTTGAAGAAGATTTTGTCGCCGTTCTGTTTTGAGCAATACCCATACTACAAACAAGTAAGGCTGCCATTAAATAAAGATTTTTCATTATATATTTTTTTAAAAGAGCGCGAAATTACTACATTATTTTAGATAACAGAGCGCGATAATCAAATAAGTTTACAACAAGTGAAATCAATAAAATCAAAGTCTTAATTAGCAAATAGATACCTGCAATTAGCAACAACGAACCTGTAATATGCAAATAGACATCTGCAACTTGCAAACACGAACCTGTAAAATGCAAATAGACACCTGCAACTTGCAAACACAAACCTGTAAAATGCAAATAGACACCTGCAACATGTATTTTACACAAAACCCTATGCGCAACAACGCCCACATATCATATTCCGAAGAAAATAAGGAAGAATGTAGCGGCAGCAACCCTCAAGGTCGAGGAGATTTGAAATTAAAAGGAGGAAGCCCAGTGGACTTCAGGTATTTTCTTTCTTCAACAAACACTTGCAACTTACAAACACAAGTGACCATTTTACAACCCAAACCTAATAAAACCAACATCTAACACAGAAAAAATAAAATAATACCCCAAATCCAAACAACAATCCTTATTTTTGCCCCATGGGAAGAAAGAATACAGATAAAATCGTTTTTGATACGGTAAAAGTCCTTGATGCGGGTGCAAAAGGCGTTTCAGTAGCGAAAGCTCCTGATGGAAAAGTAATATTTATTTCAAATGTAGTGCCTGGCGATGTCGTTGATGTACAAACATTCAAAAAACGCAAAGCCTATTACGAAGGTAAAGCAATTAATTTCCACGAATATTCAGAGCATAGAACAGAACCAGTTTGCGAACACTTTGGTGTTTGTGGTGGTTGCAAATGGCAGAATATGAAATACGATCAACAATTATTCTACAAGAATAATGAGGTCTACAACAACTTAAAAAGAATCGGAAAAATTGAAATGCCAGAGTTTGAACCAATCTTAGGTTCCGAAAAACAGTTTTTCTACAGAAATAAAATGGAATTTGGTTTCTCTAACGCGCGTTGGATGACTGAAGCCGAGATTAAAAGTGACCAAGATTTTGATGATAAAAATGCTTTAGGTTTTCACATTCCAAAAATGTGGGACAAAATTTTAGATATCACCAAATGTCACTTACAGGAAGATCCTTCAAACGAAATCCGTAACGAGATTCGTCGTTTCGCTATCGAAAATGATTTGGCTTTTTTCAATCCAAGAAATCATGAAGGTTTTCTAAGAACACTAATGATTCGTACTGCTTCAACAGGCGAGATCATGGTATTGATTCAGTTCTTCGAAGAAAACAAAAAACAACGTGAATTGATTTTAAATCACCTGGCGGAGAAGTTTCCACAAATTACATCTCTTCAGTATGTAATCAACGGAAAACAAAACGATACCATTTATGATCAGGATGTAAAACTGTTCAAAGGTCGTGACTATATTTTGGAAGAAATGGAAGGCTTGAAATTTAGTATCAACGCCAAATCATTCTACCAAACCAATTCAGAACAAGCCTACGAATTATACAAAATCACTAGAGAATTTGCAGGATTAACAGGCAATGAATTAGTATACGATTTATACACTGGTACAGGAACGATTGCACAATTCGTATCTAAAAATGCGAAAAAAGTAATTGGTGTGGAAGCTGTTCCAGAAGCTATCGCTGATGCAAAAGAAAATGCAAAACGCAATAATATTACAAACTGTGAGTTCTTTGTGGGAGACATGAAAAATGTGTTCAATGATGCTTTTATCAAAACACATGGACATCCAGATGTTATTATTACCGACCCTCCTCGTGACGGAATGCATGCAGATGTAGTAAAACAAATTCTAAATATTGCCCCGGAAAAAGTGGTGTATGTGAGTTGTAATTCAGCAACACAAGCCCGTGACTTGGCTTTAATGGACGAATTATACAAAGTAACTCGCGTTAGACCTGTAGATATGTTTCCACAAACGCATCACGTGGAAAATGTTGTACTTTTGGAAAAACGATAGCAATTAAGATCGCTGATTTTTGATATAAATGAAAAAATTTTTAATAGTAACTATTCTCTTGACCACCGCACTCCTTTTATGGAATTGCGAGAAAGATGATATTTGTGAAGCCGGAACGCCAACAACACCTCGAATGATTGTTGAATTTTATGACAACAACAATTCGACGTTGCCAAAAGCTGTAACTAATTTGGGTATTATCGCTGAAGGTCAAACCACCGGATTACTTTTTGATGGTGTGACCAAAATTCAGGTTCCATTAAAAACCACCGATGATATCAGTAAGTTTAGTTTTATTTTAGATGCGAAGAATGTAGATCTTTCACTTCGAAATGAAGACAAATTAGAGATTAATTACACCCGAAATGATGCTTTTATTTCAAGAGCTTGCGGTTACAAGACACTTTTTACACTTAATAATCCAAACGGAATTACAGAGAATCCTCTTGATAGTGATAAATGGATTAAGGAGATTGTAATTCAACAACATAACATTTTAAATGAAGACGAAGTTCATGTTAAAATTTTCTTTTAATATCCTAATCCTCCTTTTATCAGTGGGTACTTTTGCTCAGGATAAAAAAACAGATACAATTAAGCCAAAAGTAGAACGTTATGGTTTGCGTGTTGGTGTCGATTTATCTAAAATAGCCCGTACCATTTACGATAAAGATTACAAAGGTTTAGAGTTTGTAGGTGATTATCGTCTGACCAAAAAAATGTACATCGCTGCAGAAATTGGTAATGAAAATAAAACTACTGATGATGATCGATTGAATTTTACTACCAAAGGAAGTTATTTCAAAATTGGTTTCGATCACAACTCCTACCAAAACTGGTTGGACATGGAGAACATGATTCACATTGGTTTACGGTATGGTGTGAGTTCTTTTAGCCAAGAATTGAATAGCTATAAGATATACAATACTTCAACGTACTTCCCAGAAGCGGCACCAATAACGAATGGCACAAAATACACTGGATTATCAGCACAATGGCTTGAAGTCGTTGCTGGAATGAAAGTAGAATTATTCAACAACCTATATGCTGGTTTTAGTTTGAGAATGAATTATTTGGCAACACAAAAAAAGCCGGACAATTTCGATAATTTATACATTCCTGGATTCAACAGAACTTATGATGGTAAATTTGGTGTGGGCTGGAACTATACCATTTCATATTTCATTCCTTTGTACAAATCATCTGGCAAAAAAGCGACTGCAAAGGAAAAAAATAGTAAAAAATAAAAGACCCGATTTATATTTCCTAAATCGAGTCTTTATTTATTATTTAATTTCTTTAACCTCCTTTATAAAAAGCCATTTCATAAACAGTTTCTCACCATCTTTGGTTTGAACCGTTTGAAATTTTGGTGCCAAAAGTGTTCCAACAGCAAATGCTGTCAGCGGTATCCAAAAACCTTCCAGCTGAGTAAAAGAAGCTACTAAATAGCGTGCTCCCAAAAAGATGATGGCAAAGCCAATAAAGTTATAAACGAATGATTTTGTTTTTTTAGACATAATACATAATGAATTTAGGATCGGTAATAAATTTGTTAGTCTTCTGTGTTCGTTTGAAATTTAGTACGTTTACTTCCTTCGTACATTTCATACTTCACCAATCTAGCTTCTAAACTTCCGTTAAAAAGTTTAATCTTTCTAGAAGGTTTCAAACCAACAAACTTCAAAGCTTCCAAATTGGCCGTAATAAACCAAGCATTGGTATTTGGATAACTTTGCTTTAGCGTATCCCCTATTTCTCTGTAAAAACGCTCCATTTGAATGTCCAATCTTTCGCCATATGGCGGATTGAATACCATATGCAACGGTCCAGGAGTATCTTTTTCAGTTTCAAAAAAGTTTTGTTCTGAAATGGTTATATATTCTTCTAAGTTGGCATTTTTAATATTGTCTTTTGCTTTCTGCACAGCACTTGGCGCTTTGTCACATCCTTTAATGGTATAATGAAACTCTTTAATTTTCTTCATCAAGGAGTTCATAATTTCGTCAAACAATTCATTGTCCCAATCGTTCCATTTTTCGAAAGCAAATTCTTTTCTATTTATATTGGCCGGAATATTACAAGCAATCATAGCAGCTTCTGCCAAGATAGTTCCTGAACCACACATTGGGTCCAAAAAGTGACCTTGACCTTCCCAACCAGAAAGCATTAGCATTCCTGCAGCTAAAACTTCGTTAATTGGCGCAATATTTGTAGCTGTTTTATAACCACGTTGGTGCAATGAAGCCCCTGAAGAATCTAATGAAACCGAACATTGGTCTCTATCAATATGGATATTGATACGTAAATCCGGGTAGTCTTTCTCCACACTTGGTCTTTCGCCAAATTTTGCTTTAAACTGATCCACAATAGCATCTTTACTCTTTTGAGCCACAAATTGTGTGTGCTTAAAATTATCCGAATGCACTGTTGTATCAATCACAAAAGTAGTGCGGGTATTTAGGTATTTAGACCAATCGATACCCTGAATTCCTTTATATAAAGATTGTTCGTTTGTCGCTCTGAAATAATAAATCGGTTTTAAGATCTTAAGTGCCGTTCTTAAAGACAAGTTTGCTTTATACATAAACCCTTTGTCTCCAACAAAACTGACCATTCTGGTACCAATTTCAACATCTTGAGCACCTAATTGTTGTAATTCTTTTGCTAATATTTCCTCGAAGCCAAAAAAAGTTTTGGCAATCATTTTAAAATTCTTTTCCATTGTAAATTCTCAAATTCTCGGCAAAAATACGTTAAATTTGCAAGAATAGAATTCATTTCAACTTTTATAAATGTCAGAAAAGCATAATTCAGAAAACAACGACCAACAATCATGTCCCAAAAACTGGTTCGCCTCTTGGTTTGACACTCCATATTATCACATATTGTACAAAGAAAGAAACGATGCCGAAGCGCATCTTTTCATGGACAATCTGACGCATTATTTGAACCTTCCGGAAGAGGCTAAAATATTAGATTTGGCTTGCGGTAAAGGACGTCATTCCATTTATTTAAACCAATTGGGTTATGATGTTACTGGTGCCGATTTATCCGAAAACAGCATTTTAGAAGCTTCAAAATCAAGCAACGAAAAACTACATTTCAAGGTCCACGACATGCGTATTCCTTTTGAAGAAAAGTACGATGCCGTTTTTAATTTGTTTACCAGCTTTGGTTATTTTGACAACGACGAAGACAATTTCAATACCTTAAAATCTATAAAAGAGAGTTTAACCGAATATGGTTTTGCTGTAATTGACTTTTTAAATGCCGATTATGTCATTAAAAATTTAGTGAAGGAAGAAGTAAAAACTGTCGATAACATTGACTTTCATATCAAGCGTTTTGTGAAAGACGGACATATTTACAAAGAAATTAATTTTGAAGACAAAGGGGAAAAATTCCATTTTACCGAAAAAATTAAAGCATTGACTTTAACCGATTTCGAAACCCTAATGGAGAAAGCCGATATTTATCTTCTTGATATTTTTGGTGATTATAAACTTAGAAAATTCTTCAAAAACGAGTCGGAACGTCTAATTATGATTTTCAAATAATATGATTTACATCCTTCCTTTTCTTTCGGTATTACTTGGATATATCATTGCTGTTTTTTTACAACCGAAAAACAAAAAGAATTTAAAATTGCTTTTGGCTTTTAGCGGTTCTTTTTTATTGGCTCTGACTGTTTCCCATCTGCTTCCCGATGTTTATGATGATCGGCATATTGCAGGAAGATTAGCACCGAGTCTGTTCATCATGTTAGGAATCGTATTCCAAATCGTTTTAGAATATTTCTCTCAAGGTGCCGAACACGGTCACGTACATGGCCACGACAAAATGAATAACATGCCTTGGGCGTTATTTATCAGTTTGTGTTTGCATGCCTTATTAGAAGGAATGCCGGTCAGTCATCATAATGATCTGGCTTGGGGAATTTCGATACACCACTTCCCTATTGCTATTATTTTGACCATCTTTTTAATGCAATCGCGTTTAAACAAAATATCAACATTTGTATTCATGTTTGCTTTTGCCTTAATGACACCACTTGGAACTTTAGCTTCACAAGATGTTGATTTTTTAAGTCATTACCAAACTGAAATTACCGCGTTTGTTGTTGGTATTTTATTTCATATTTCTTCTACTATCATTTTTGAAAGTAGTGAAGGCCATAAATTTAATTTAGCCAAAATCACAGTAATTGTTTTAGGAATCGTATTAGCTTACTTTATGTAAATTTAGCAGAAAGCCAAAAACTTTGTAACTTTGAATCTCTGACACTTTGTAACTCAATAAAAAATGACTTTTACAAAAACCACCGAACAATCCTCCAAATACGAACATTTAGAAAAAATGTCAGTTAATGAATTGTTATCTAATATCAATAATGAAGATAAAACTGTGCCGTTTGCCGTTGAAAAAGCACTTCCACAAATCGAAACAGTTGTTTCTAAAATAGTGGAAAACATGAAAAAAGGTGGCCGGTTATTTTACATTGGTGCTGGTACTTCAGGACGATTGGGTATTGTTGATGCTTCCGAATGTCCTCCTACTTTTGGTGTGCCATTTGATATGGTGATTGGAATAATTGCTGGTGGTGATGTTGCCATTCGTAAAGCAGTCGAATTTGCTGAAGATGATAAAAACCAAGCTTGGAAAGATTTGCAAGAATGCAATATCAATAAAAATGATATTGTAATTGGTATTGCTGCTTCCGGAACTACACCATATGTAATTGGTGGTTTAGAAAAATGCAATGAAAATAATATTACAACGGCTTGTATTACTTGCAATCAAGGAAGTCCGTTAGCACAAACAGCTCAATTTCCTATTGAAGTGGTCGTTGGTCCAGAATTTGTTACTGGAAGTTCACGTATGAAAGCTGGAACAGCTCAAAAACTGGTACTGAATATGATTTCTACTACC
>JBDTNG010000002.1:0-2120 GCA_039933895.1 Flavobacterium sp.
CCATATCTCTTGTTTTAAAGGTTTAAATATACAGAAATTATTTGGATAACTCAATCATCTTTATAAGTGATGTCATTTTCAAATTTATTTCTAATAATGGCAATAGTAGGAACAGCAACCAAAACCCTATGTCCTTTTGACAGTTGTTTAATCATTTCAGTCTTACCCCCACCTGCGGGAACTTGCCAAAGATGTATTATTCTTTCCCTTGCAATAACTTTTAGTTCATCGATATAATGTCCTAAAAATTCACCTTCCTTTAATTGAATTCCATCTTTTGCATAATTAAAATCAGAAATTTTTTCGTTTAATAGTTGTACGTTTTGGTTTATTGAAACTTGTGTTTCGTTGTTATTTTGGGTTATAATTTCAACTTTTTTTTGATTTTTCAAAACCCCCCATTGTTTTAAGATTTTTTCGACGGGTTCACTAGGTAAACGATTGTTTTTGCGTGCACTTTCCCAATAAGAGTCTAAACCTTCGTCAGGAAATTTTCTAAGAATATGTCTATACAAATCATATCCTTCGTCTCCAAAATGATAACTAATAGTATTTGCTAAAGGAAAGGATCGTATATAGGAATTACCTTGTTTGTATTCATAACAACTCAGTTTAGAGTAATTAATATCACCTATAACGTTTGATGCAAAAGTGGATTCTCGTTTATACTCCTTAGTGACTTCTTGTTTAATCCATATTACGGCTTGTTCATTTAAGTATAAATTGGGATCATAATTAAAGTAACAAAGACGCGCAATATCCTCCCCTGAAGGATCTAATAAAATACCCTTTTTGAATGTATTACTATCGAGATGTAAACAATGTTTAAGATTATCAAATTGTGAGTTCCAATATTTTTGAATTGAATAAAAATAGCTTTTGTGGGTTGCTTTAGTTTTTTCGCTCGATTCGCGCGCGTATTCAGGGATTCTAACCAGTGCCTTAACACCCTCATAAGATGGAGAACACCAGCACGCAAAAGTATGTGGATCTTGTGTCACATATTCTTTAAATTCCGCTAGATGTCTAACATCAATATCGTCAAAATCCAAGATCTGCAAACCCGATATTCCAATGATGGAATTACTATTTCTTTTCGTAAAATTAGCACTTACACAAAATCCATACAATGATTTTTTTAAACCACCTTTTTTCTTACCATCATCACCCACCTTTCCCGAATAAGATTCTTTATCAAAAGTAGGAGTCATATTTAACAGGGTTTCGTCAAATTCTGTTGCTTTGATATCAAAAATATCACCAAATTGATTAGCAAATTGATTTTTAATTTTTTGCTCACATAAATTTACATAACGTCTACGCTCTGAATTAATTTGAATTAACGAATTCATTGTCCTATTAAATTTTCTGTATAACTTGATTTCCTTACCAGCCTCAGTATATTCATAAATGTTGACACTTTCTTCGTCTGATTTGATTAATCTAAATATATCCTCTAATGGAACCTCTTCGGGTACTGTGTCAAATGAGTTTTCAAAAACTGAAACTTTTTTGTGTAGTGGGTTAATGATTTCAATGGTGGCGAAATCATTTATAGCAGTCTTATTCATAATATTTTGTTTTACAAAGAAAGTGGTAATTCCCTTTACCCCCAAAAGCCGTACATTTTTGTACAGCTTTGGTCTTGGTTACCACACCTTTTTTAAACAAAATAGTATGTAGAAAATACTAATCTTTTCTACATACTTATATATTGGACTAAGCGATTTACTTTAGATTTTTTTCTTAATTTTTCATTTTACTCTATTAAAGGCAAGCATTTAACAATATTGACAGGAAATTCATTTCCAAATATTCAGATTTAAAAAACCTTGCACTTTGTATAAACTTTGGGAATGATTGTCCGCTTTGCTCGAGAGCAACAGTAGGCATCTCAATTAAAGCTATGGCAAACCGCTTACCTTTGAGATAGGTTTTTCTATTTAGTATTCCAAATCGGAATACTTGTCAAAGAGTAATTTTATTTTTTTTGATATGAAGGTTTTTTGCTGAGAGGATCTTGCGGCCCGTCATTCGGTAGCCATACACGCGGCCGCCCCATTGGACATAGATTGCATCTCCGGGGATAACACGATCGAGCCAGTAAAACGGGCGGGTGT
>JBDTNG010000003.1:0-3858 GCA_039933895.1 Flavobacterium sp.
TCTTCTACTTTTGGAATGCTAATAGATAGACTTAGAATTTATAATTTTTTATATGAAAAAGATGTTGATGCTGCTTTGAGAAAGGAAGTATCCAAATGGTGTAGTGATAAAATTACTGAAGGAATATGAGGTTTATAGATTTATTTGCTGGATTAGGAGGTTTTCATATTGCTCTGGAAAAACTTGGACATGAATGTGTTTTTGCTAGTGAGAAAAAAGAACATTTAGCAAAGTTATATGAGGAGAATTTTAGCATTGAAGTCAATAGAGATATAACCAAAATTGAAATTGAAAAAATCCCTCATTTTGATATTTTGTGCGCTGGATTTCCTTGTCAACCTTTTTCAAAAGCAGGTGATCAATTAGGATTAGAAGACGAAAGAAACGGTAATCTTTTTGATAAATTAGTTGAAATCATTGATTATCACAAACCAGAATATTTTATTTTGGAAAATGTAAGAAACCTAAAAAGTCACGATGATTTCAATACTTGGAAATATATAAAAGACAAACTTGAAAATAAAGTTAAATATTTTATAGACGATAAAATTTTATCCCCACATAATTTTGGAATCCCACAACATAGAGAAAGAATTTTTATTATTGGTTCTAAAAAAGGCTTAAATCATTTTAATTGGCCTGAAAAAAAAGATTCTACCAAGTCAGTTTTTGATTTTTTAGAAGAGACACCTTCTAACGCTACTAAACTTGAAAATGATAAAATTGAGGTTATCAAATTGTGGCAAGAGTTTATTGATTGCATTCCAGCAAATGAGAATCTACCTAGTTTTCCTATTTGGAGTATGGAATTTGGAGCTACTTATCCTTTTGAAAATGAAATCCCTTTTAGATCTCCAGATAATGTGTTAGATAATTTTAAAGGAAATTTCGGAATTCCTTTAAAAGGAATGACCCGCGAAGAAAAGTTCAATAATTTACCTAACTACGTTAAAAAAAATAATCAAGATAAAATAACAAAAAAACCAATTCCTTTCCCAAATTGGAAAAAGCATTACATTAGAAGTAATAGAGTTTTTTATGAAAAACACAAAACAGAACTAGAAACTGTTGTTGAAAAAATTAAAGATCTTGGAGTATCTAGTTGGCAAAAATTTGAATGGAATGTTCAAGGAGGAGAAAGAGATTTATCAAAATATATAATTCAATTTAGAGGTTCTGGTGTTAGAATAAAAAAAACTGATTTTTTTCCTTCATTAGTAACAGTTAGTACCCAAATACCAATAATAGGATGGGAAAATAGATATATCACTCCATCCGAAGGAGCTAGAATTCAATCACTAAACGGCATATCTTTACCTAAAAAATTGGGTAGTTGTTTTGGTGCTCTTGGTAATGCTGTAAACGCTAATCTAGTAAAATTAATTGCGGAAAATCTAATTATTAATATTGATAATGCCGATTTAATTGAAAAAGAAAATATTCATATCGAAAATGTTTAGTTAAATTGTTGTTACTAAATCCAAAGGCAATGTACTTTCTAAAGGCGGCACGGAATTGCCAATGGAATTATACAAACGTTTCAGAGGACAAGAACCAAAACTCGATGCTTTGCTGAAAAGAGCGGGTCTTTTATAGATTTTAAAATTAAAACCGAAGCATTGCTACTTCAGTTTTAAATATAAATTCTATAAAGCAATCCCTATTCTCCAAAATTCACTTAAAAAGAACATCAACATTTTAAATATTGATGTTCTTTAACACTAAAAAAAGGGTGAAAATTATTTAGGCATACCTTCTTTTTGCCATGTTACCAAAGTAGCGATTTGACTTTCGGTCAAAGCAGGTTTTTTGCTTTTGAAAGGCATAAATTTATGATTGTCTTTTGGAAGATTTACTAACTCAATAACTTCAGCAATATTATCTCTTACCGTTTCATAACTGTTCAAAGCTTCTTTTTTCCCTTCTGGTGGAAAATGGCAAGGAGTACAACTTGTTTCCATCATTGGAGCAATATCTTTTGAATAAGTAAATGTAACCGGCGCTACATAATTGTTTTTGGCACTTTTACAATTTTGTAAAAAAAGTACAGCAATAAAAACACCGCCTACAAGTAATACTGTTTTACGCATAATTTTTGAATTTAGATTATTTAATTTTCAAGAGTAAACCTTATCGTGTTGAATGCATTTATTAAATATCATTCTATCAAACGAGTCAAATATAATAATTCGTTTCGAAAAAAGATTTTTCTAGTTAAAAATTTAAATATAAAATAACAAAAAACTGAAAAACCTATTTAAATCTTATCATTTTTCTAATAATAGAACCACCATCAACCACCAGAAAATAGGCACACTTTCGACCCAAAATGAAGTGTAATATTTGGACCTTTTTTCATTGACAAAAAGTAGAAATAATGCAATTACAGTGGCAATCACAAAAATTAAAACTATATGATATACTGAAAACTGAAAATTTTCTTTGAAATTGACATTGAAAAATTCTAGTACACAAAAAATCATTAATAAAACATATCCCAAATTTTTTGTCCGCTTCACTCCTATTTGTTGTGGTACAGTTTGCAAATGTGGATCATCATTGGTTAAATCAATAATTTCAAAAATAAGTATGAGTACAAAAACAAGAATAAACCTTTGGATGCATTTAATGTAAAACTCAGATGTAATTATAATTTCGGCATCTAAAATGGGTAAAACTAAGGTAACACCAACCCAACATAAAGCGACAATATAAATTTTTACTCCAGCCCAATTGCGAGCATTTTTTCTGTTTGGAAAAAAAGGTAAAGTATATAATAATGTTAATGCTAAAAACAGTACCGAAATAATTTGAGTCATTCGCTGCAATTGAAAAAAGTAAAATCCGACCCCAAAAAAAGAGAAAACACTTATAAAAATTATAGCCTTTAAACTGTTTCGCAGTTGCAGTTTTTTAGTTCGGACAAAACTGTCGTATTTTACAAAGTTATACCCTACAATTGTTCCAAAAAAAGCAAAATAAGCCATGGGTTTATCTACTGGAATTTGAAACATATAATCTGTCATTCGAACCAAAGAATAAACCGCTAAAGCCACGTGAATACTGCTTTGGATATATATATTGATTAGCCTTTTAAAAATCCTCATTCGACAAAAATAATCAAACTGTTAACAAGTATCAATTTTAGTTGAAAGATTCCTAAAAACAATCGTTATATCTCCGCCTTTTTTTGGATTTAATCCATAAATTTGCACCTTTAAAAATCAACACTTTTATTTTCATGTGAATACGCGATGGTCTATTGGTTTTCAAATTAAATACCAATAAATCATAGCGAAACCACATATTACCCAATAACAAATATATTTTAATATATATGAAAACAGATTCTTTTGCTTTAAGACACATTGGTCCAAGAGAAACCGACTTGCAACATATGTTCAAAACCATAGGAGTTGACTCGATTGAGCAACTGGTTTATGAAACTTTGCCAGATGACATTCGTCTAAAAACTCCCCTTGATTTAGACCCTTCAATGACCGAATATGAATATGCCAATCACATCACTCAGTTAGGGAGTAAAAATAAAATGTTCCAATCTTATATCGGATTGGGGTATAATCAAGCCATTGTTCCAGCAGTTATTCAAAGAAATATTTTTGAAAATCCAGGATGGTACACCGCTTACACACCTTATCAAGCAGAAATTGCACAAGGACGTTTAGAAGCAATTTTAAATTTCCAAACGATGGTAGTCGAACTTACAGGAATGGAAATAGCCAACGCATCTTTGCTTGATGAAGCAACTGCTGCTGCTGAAGCAATGACGTTATTATTTGATGTAAGGACTCGTGATCAAAAGAAAAATAACATCAATAAATTCTTTGTTTCAGAAGA
>JBDTNG010000004.1:0-3790 GCA_039933895.1 Flavobacterium sp.
AATCGAAAAGAATTCTTTATCAAATTTTTCCACGGTGACAACTGCTTTTTTAATGATTATTTTACCTTCTTCTGTCAGTGCAACCAACTTGGCTCTTGTATCTGTTGCATGTTCCTGTCTTTGAATAAGATTTTTTTGCTGCAAAGTCCTCAAAACGGTTGAAGTCGTCATTGGGTCAATTTTAGTATGTGCAGACAAGATGATTTGTGTTACTTCCTGTTCGTGTAACGTGAGCCAATGAATACTGGCCATTAAAACAAATTGCGAGTGTGTTATTCCGTACTGTTCCAATGCTTTTTTAATTTGACGTTGCCAAAGATTGGTCACTTGCCACAATAAGAAACCGGAACTTTCTTCTGGTTTGTCTACACTAAACGTGTTGTCTGTCGATTTCATTCAAAAGCATTTTAGAGGTTATAAAGTTAAAATCATTTTCGTTAATTTCAAAGAAACCAAAACGAAACGGATAACCCCACGATTTTTTATTCGGAATAAACTCAAGATCATTGATTAAAGGAATGATTGAACTTTCTTGGCATTTCAAAAATTGAATATTTCTTCTGAATGGTTTGAAATTTTCTGTCATTTCAAACTGATAAACATCATCATCGCTAACTTGGCCAACGGCGGTAAAAGCCTGACATTTTTCATTTCCTTCCATGGTAATTTTTGAAGAATACACCAACAAAAAATCACCTTTTTTCATTCGTTTTAAAGGAGCTTGTTTTCCATGGCAAACTTGTATAAAGTTACCACTGGCTCCTCGTTGTGTGTGTTCTTTGGAAATGGTCGCTACCCAATATTTTCTTGTACTCATAATTTTGAAGCCGCTTTGATTTGATCATGCATGTCGTTTGGCAAACCATCAACAATTTTTTGCGCTACGATTTTTATCCAAAGAAAGCCTAAAATACCTTTCATTTTCATGGTTGTTGTTAGTTTGAGACCTTCTGCTGTTTCTTCAAAGGTATGTTCTCCATACATTTTGGCTAATGGAAATTTAGTAAAATCAGTAAAATTTTTATTTTCAATGGCTTCTACAATTCCAATTTTTAATTTTGGTCCGCCTTTTGGTTGAAACATAAAGTGATTTCCTTTTTCAAAATTACCTTCTAATTCTGCAAATTCAACTCCTTTGTCCCAAGTATGCCAGTTGTTGACGTCTGCAAATAGTTTCCACATTTGTTCTTTAGTTACTTCTTTGGTTGTAATTGAATGAGATTTTGTCCACATATACTTTTTTTTAAATTTGAAAAAATGATATGTGCAAATATAATAAGCATACTTATTATATGCAAATTTTTTTTTCAAAGTTTAAATTAATGTTAGAAAGTAAGACTTGTTGAAATAAAATAGTAATAAAAAGCCCCAACATATTTTGGGGCTTTTTTTATTCTGCTGTTGTAGGATCTATTATGGCGGAAACTTTACTAATTGAGTTGGCAGGAAAGCCCCCTTTTTTAGCATGTTCCTTAACCATATCTTCGTTTTGCGCATTATAAACACAATAGATTTTGTCGTTTGTTACATAGCTGTGAACCCACTGAATTTTTGGACCCATTTCGTCTAAAACTCCACAGGAAGTTTGTGAAATAGCTTTTAATTGTTCGCTTGTTAAATCCCCAGCTTTAGGAATTTCTCTTTCTATAACATACTTTGGCATAATGAATAAATTTGATATCCTACTCGTATGGCTTTTCGGTTTTGCCCCGTTTTTTTATATGGTTTCTGGATTCCATAATAATTTCGTGATTTTTGTTCCTTAAAAAAACATACTCTTTAATAAGGATTTCCAGAGGTTTGTTTAATCAATTGACCTCTTATTTCACCATTGGTATATGTTGCGCTTCGTAAATTAATATAATAAAGGTTGGCATTAAGATCTGAAGCTTGTGTAGCATCCAAAGCAACGCTTGTATAATACATCGGAGAAGTGAAAGCAGAAAAAGTAAAAATTGTTGGTCCGCTTACACCAATGGCTCCTTTGGCAATTTCCCCACCGTTTGCTGTCATACCAGAATAGGTTACAGTCACGTTAACTATTTTTGTAGTATTATTATATTCTAATGTTGCTGTTCCAGTGGCTGTTGAGGCATTCGTTGGAACTTCACTTGTACCGTTTAAAGTTGCTCTATAAGTTGTTGTATTTGATGTTGGAGCAGGTGTATAAGGTGTTGAGGAATTATAATCACTACTGCACGAATTCAAGACGCAGGTCAAGGATAGTGCTGCTAAAAAATTAAATATAACTTTCATACTATATTTTTAAATTAATTTAGAAAATAACTTTTTGTTGGAAATAGAAATCAGCTTATTTTTATAAGCCGTTGAAAATCAATGTTAAATTACAAAAAATGTATGATAAAATTCGTGTTTTTAACACATATTTTTTGGAAGAAAATTTACTTTTTAAGAAAATTTCAGTGAAGTCATACTCAATGAACCTGCCAATAAATGATCATTGAATAAGGAGATGGTTTCGTTTTTGTCTTTCAAACCTAATGAATAAATCAAAGGTAAATAATGATCAGGAGTAGGAACGGCCAGTTGAATCGCTTTACTTTGTTTGTCGTAGTCAATAATTGGTTGGAAGTTTTCGTCCAAAAGCCATTTGTTAATGTTTTCATGGGCTTCAATGGCCCAATCGAAGCCATAATCTATAGTATTGAAATTTTTAAAATCGACCAGTCTTAAATTGTGAACAATATTACCACTGCCAATAATTAAAACACCTTTATGTGGAGTGAGTTCAGCTGTTTTGCCAATTCATAATGAAAACGAGCCGGTTTTGTATAATCTATGCTCAATTGAATCACTGGAATATTAGCTTCCGGATACAAATGTTTTATAACACTCCAAGCCCCATGATCCAAGCCCCATTTTTCATCGAGTTCAACTAGAGTGGGACTTAATAATTCTTTGGTTTGTATTGCCAATTCAGGACTTCCTTTTGCAGGATATTGAACTTCGTAAAGGGCAGGAGGGAAGCCACCAAAATCGTGAATCGTTTGCGGAAATTCCATGGCGGTTACTTTTGTACCATTAGTAAACCAATGTGCAGAAATGCATAAAATAGCATTGGGTTTCGGTAATGTCTTGGCAATAGTTCTAAATCCTGCAACAAACTGATTTTCTTCGATAGCATTCATAGGATTTCCGTGACCTAAAAATAACACTGGCATTTTTTCGGTATTGGGAAAAACGTCTGAAAATCTATTTAAATCATGTAAGTTGGTCATCACATTTTGATCTTATTTTATAATAATCTCGTATTTGTCTAATAATCCTTTGATGTTTTCCTGCGAAAAAATTGCCTTTTTCAATTTGGTCTTTTCAGGATCAATAGAAAAGAAATAACTAGAGTAGAAATCGGTTTTATTAGCAATAGCATCAGTAAAAACAGCCAGATGCAAATTGCAATTGTCAAACAAAGCTTCGGTTAAATCAGATTTCATGAAATCGACACTAACCATACTACAATTGGTAAACGTCATATTCCTCAATTTCAAATCATAAAATTGCGTGTAATCTAATTTACAATCTTTAAAATGAAACTCATAAATCACCTGATCTGTCATTGCAAAGTTAACACTTGTAAAATCACAATGGGTAAACATAGTATTTCGTAAGCCTACGTGACCAATTTTAGCATCTTTAAAGTTACAAAAATTAAAATGGGAATCTACGAATGTTGTTCCTTGAAAATTACAGTCTGTAAAGTCGCAATGATTGAATGTACAGTTTTCGAATTCCTTTTGGGTGATTTCGTATTTTGAAAAGGTAATATTGT
>JBDTNG010000005.1:0-7375 GCA_039933895.1 Flavobacterium sp.
ATCATATTCTCGAAGGAGATAGCCTTATTGCTCTAATAGGAATTATCGGAATATTTTGTGCTGTTGTTATTTTATTAATTTTTAGATTGTCAAAATCTATTGATGAAAAATTAAAAAAACAAGGCTAATGTTTGACACTTTAATTATTGGAGGAGGCGTTTCCGGGGTTTCCTGTGCACTGGTATTAGGTTCTGCTCATAAAAAAGTGTTTGTACAAGATAAAAAAATTGCCATTATTACGCATCAAAAAGCATCGTCACTTCAAGATGCTATTTTTTTTAATGCTTATGGAATCGAATCTGGTAAATTAGGAGCCGATTTGTTAGCAGAAAGCACGCAACAGTTACAAGAAAATTATCCACATATTACTCAAATTTCTGATGAAAAAGTGGTCGAAATATCGGCTGCTAATGATGGATTTGAAGTGATTACCAATAAAAACAAATACGCTTCCAAAATCATTATAGTAACGATTGGTTCTTCCAATTTATTTGATATTAAAGGCTTGGAAAACTACATTGAACCACATCAAAAATCATTACCGGAAAAAAACAGAATCCAATTGAAAAACAACGACCATTTAGTCGCTGAAGGGATTTATGTTGCTGGAACATTGGCTGGACACAGAAGTCAGCTGGCAATTGCAGCTGGTAGTGGTGCAGCTGTGGCTACAGATATTCTAACTTTATGGAATGGCGGGACTGAAACACACAGTCATGATAGTGCGAGAAAATAATTTAATGTTTCAATGCTTCTTTAACCATCGGATCGTCCTTTAATACAATTTGATAATACTGATTCTCTCCTAACAATTGTCGGCAAAATTCAGCAGTCAAATAACGTTTGATGTAATTCTTGCTTGAATCTAAATCAAGAAAAGATTCTGTAGCATTGATATATTTTTTAAAATCATTGTAATACAGATCTGAAGTATTGGTTTTGGTGATAATTTGCTGAAAAGTAAGCCCTTTAAATGGCGTGCGATTAGAATCTAATTCCTTAAATACAAAATTCGTTACCGCTCCAGATTGCATTAGCACTGGGATAATTTCGTTTCCTTTTGTTGATTCCAAAGGAACAAAAACATCAGGAACAATTCCGCCACCGCCATAAACAATTCGGCCAGATGGGGTTTTGAATTTTAAGGTGTCGGCAATTTTTATACTGTCTTTAGCATACAACTCGCCGTTTTTATAGCGTTTCATAAAATCATTAAAATAGGCCTCATTTCCACCATGATTGTATGGCTTTTGAATAGAACGCCCGGTTGGTGTGTAATATCTTGCAATAGTCAGTCTGACAGTTGATCCGTCATCAAAAGGCATTTCGCGTTGTACCAATCCTTTTCCGAAAGAACGACGGCCCACAATTAATCCTCTGTCGTTATCCTGAATGGCTCCAGTTAAAATTTCACTTGCGGAAGCGGAATTTTCATTGATTAGAATAGTCACTTTTCCATTTTCGAAATCACCATTCTCCGAAGCGTATGTTTTGTCAATTCTTCCTTTTTTGTTTTTAGTGAAAACAATTAGTTTTTCATCTTTAAGGAATTCATCAGCAATAGCAACAGCCTGATCTAAATAACCACCGCCATTGTCGCGAAGGTCAATAATGATAGATTTTGCGCCTTGTTTGATTAATTTGTCCAGACCAGTTTTGAATTCTTTATAAGTGGTTTCTGCAAAACGATTCACTTTAATATAACCAGTAGTTTTATTAAGCATGATAGCGATATCAACACTTTTCATTGCAATGACATTACGAATGACTTTGACGTTGAATTTTTTGTTTTCTGATTTTCTAAAAATGCTCAGTACGACTTCCGAATCCGGCTCGCCTTTTAGTTTAGAATACAATTTTTCGGTGGTAATTTTTTTACCAAAGAGGATTTCGTTATCAGCAGATAAAATTCGGTCACCCGCTTTGATGCCTGCTTTTTCCGAAGGGCCTCCTTCAACAGGTTTTATAACAGTAACGGTGTCGTTTTGAACAAAGAAATTTACGCCTATGCCTACGAAATCACCTTTCATACTTTGCGCTACTTCTTGAGCTTCGTTTTTGGCAATATAAACAGAATGTGGATCGAGTTTTTCCAGAATACCATTCACGGTTTGATCAACTATAGAATCGGTATTCACATCGTCAACATATTCATTATCAATAAAATCAATAAGTTTATTGAGTTTTGTTTTTGTTGCGTTTTGAGTGCTTATTCTTGAAGTAGCCGGAGCTTTGATAAAAATACCACCCAGCAAAAAACCTACCGCGACTGCAGTAAAAATGATTAACGGAAAATAAACTTTATCAACTTTCATTCGAGTATTTTAATTATTCTAAATCTTTAATGTGGTTTACGATAACCCCTGCTTTTTCTAAAAATGCCAATCCTGAATCGTCTTTGTATCCTTCGTGATACACTACACGTGTTATTCCTGATTGATGAATTAACTTGCTACATTCTTTACAAGGCGAAAGGGTTATGTATAAGGTAGCATCTTGACAGGATTGTGTCGAACGGGCTACTTTTAATATTGCATTCGCTTCAGCGTGGAGAACGTACCATTTTGTTAGGCCTTCTTCGTCTTCACAACAATTTTCAAACCCAGAGGGCGAACCATTGTATCCGTCGGAAATAATCATCTTGTCACGTACAATAATCGCGCCAACTTGTTTGCGTTTGCAATAAGAAAGTTTACTCCATTCTTTGGCTAATCGTAAATAGGCTTTGTCGTATTTATTTTGTTTTTTTTCTTTCATTATAATTATCTGTTCCAAATCGGGCTTTGAATTAGCATCGGAACAATTATGCCAATAATAAATGCAGACATGACCAATGTCCAATCTCTTTTAGAAAATCTAAAAACGGTCTGAATGATATAAGAAATTATCAAGACTACAAAAACAACAATTACTTGTGCGGTTTCTATACCTAGTGCAAATTCGGATAAAGGCAATAGTTTGTCGGTTGCATTTCCGGGCAATATGGCTTTAAAGTAATTCGAGAATCCTAAACCGTGAACGATTCCAAAAAACAAAGTAACAAAGGCGATTAAGCTAATGCTCTCGTTTTTGTTGTTTTTTCCTGCGGTAAACAAGTTGAACAACGCTACTGTTAATATGGTTATAGGTATGATGAATTCAACCAAATTTACTTTAACACTAATAGCCCCATAAACAGAAAGAATCAACGCAAGGGTGTGACCAAGTGTAAAAAGCGATACTAAAAGCAGTAGTCTCTTCCAATCTTTGAATGCATAAGGAACGGTTAGTGCAATTAAAAAAAGAACATGGTCATAAGCAGATATATTTAGCACATGCTTTAACCCGATATTATAATACAACCAGAAGTCTGACATAAACGATAGATTTTGGGATTGTCAAACTTACAATTTATTTTCTTTTTATGGTAATTTTTTAGGATGGGATTAAGATTGAACTATTTTTCAAAAATGATTTTTAAAAAGTCAGAATATGAGTATCTTTGCATAAATATAAATTTTAATTATTATGTCTTTTTCCGATTTATTTGATAGCGAATTTAAAGCCAGAAATAAAGGTCATTTTTCAGCTATTGTTAGAGTTGCAATTGCAGATGGAGATTTAAGCGCTGAAGAAAAACTTTTCTTAGACAAACTGAAAAGCCGTTTGGAAATTTCTGATGCAGAGTACGAAGAGATTTTGGAGAATCCTATGAAATACCCTATCAATCCTCCGGTTTTGCATACTCAAAGATTAGAGCGTTTGTATGATTTATCCCGTATGGTATATGCTGATCATATTCTTGGCCCTAAGCAAAAAGAAATTTTAACCAAGTTTGCTTTGGCTTTAGGTTTTACGCCAGGGAATGTAAATTACATTGTAGATAAAGCTTTGTCGTTACTTCTTTTGAATGTGGATTTAGATACATTCATCTACGAAATTCAACACATGAATAAATAAAAAACTTCCGCTTCGGCGGAAGTTTTTTTATAAAATCAATTCTATTTATTTTTTAAATTTTGAAAGTAACCACCGGTTTGTTAGCGTGGTTTACTAAGCCCTCGCTGATACTTCCGTTAAAGAAGTGGTATAAGCTGGTGCGGCCGTGTGTGCACATTCCAATTAAATCGGCATTTACACCATTCGCAAAATTCAATATTCCATTTTCAATATTTGAATCGTTATAAATGTGTAGCGAATAATTGGTTATTGGAAATTGTGCCACAAAATCTTTCATGATTTTTTGAGCAGCAATAGAAGTTTTAAAGCTGTTTGGCGTATTAATCATAACTAAGTCAAGATGTGCTCCAAAAACACCTGCAAACTTAACTATTTTCTCAAAAGGACCTTTGGTTTCGCTAGAGAAGTCGGAAGCAAAAACAAAACGATCTATTTTGAAATCGTTGTCGTCACCTTTAATAACTAAAACAGGAGCATCTGAATTTCGAACTACTTTTTCGGTATTGGAACCAATTAATAATTCTTGAAAGCCAGAAGCGCCATGAGAGCCCATGACAACTAAATCAACATTATTTTTTTGACTTGCTTTTAAAATTCCATCGAATGCTTTTTCAAACTTAACCGCTTCGGTTATTTTAATTCCTTCTAGAAAATCACTTTCGACAAGTTCTTCTAGCTTTTCGTGCGCTTTTTTCATAAACAACATTATTTCAGGAATATCTGCACCGCCGCTTACCGCATCAACCATCTGATTGGGAAATTCAAGCATGTGTACTAGAAAAATTTCTCCATCATTATCTCTTGCTATTTGAGCTGCTACTTTTAAGGCATATTCAGCGTGTTTTGAAAAATCGGTAGGAACTAAAATTCGTTTCATAATCTTTGTTTATTTAGGATTAATACTCTTTTATATTTAAATCTTTTATTAAAGGTAAGAATTTATTTAAGATAACGCAATATTTCGTAATTATAAAAAAAGTAGTATATTTGCGCCATTATTTAGTGATTTATTTAAATAATGAGGGAAGCACTGCTTCCCTCTTTTTATACAACATGACGTTTAAAGAAAAAGTAAAAGAGGTATTAGAGGAAGGACTGGCGCAATATCCAGAGTTATTTTTAATTGACATGACTATATCAGATAGTTATAAAATTATTGTAACTTTAGATGGTGATAACGGAGTGCAGTTGCAGGATTGTATCAACATAAGTCGAATTGTGGAAAACAATTTAGACAGAGAAGAGCAGGATTTTGCACTTGAAGTTGCTTCCGCAGGAGTGTCATTGCCATTAAAGTTGGTTCGTCAATACAAAAAAAATATTGGCAGAACATTGAAAATTAAAACTTCATCTCAAACCATTGAAGCATTGCTTTTGGAGGTTTCTGATGAAAATATAACAGTAGAGTGGAGTTCGAGAGAACCTAAGAAAATAGGAAAAGGAAAGGAAACTGTCCTTCATAACGAGAAAATCGCTTACAGTGATATTATCGAAGCGACAGTTACAATAACATTTTAAATTAAAGAGTTGGCATGGAGAATTTAGCATTAATCGATTCATTTTCAGAGTTTAAAGACGACAAACTGATTGATCGTGTAACGCTTATGGCGATTTTAGAAGATGTATTTAGAAATGCATTAAAGAAAAAATACGGTTCAGATGATAATTTCGATATCATTATCAATCCTGACAAAGGAGATATGGAAATCTGGAGACGTAGAGTTATTGTTGCAGATGAGGATTTGGATTTCGAAAACGAAGAAATTACTTTAACAGAAGCTAGAAAAATCGAACCCGATTTCGAAATTGGTGAAGAGGTTTCAGAAGAAGTAAAATTAATCGATTTGGGAAGAAGAGCTATTTTGGCATTACGTCAAAACTTGATTTCTAAAATTCACGAACATGACAATACCAATCTTTACAAACAATTTAAAGATTTAATTGGAGATATTTACACCGGAGAAGTACACCACGTTCGCCCAAGAGTTGTTATTCTTGTGGATGACGAAGGAAACGAAATTGTTTTACCAAAAGAAAAACAAATTCCTTCTGACTTTTTCAGAAAAGGGGATAACGTTCGCGGAATCATCGAAAGTGTAGAATTAAAAGGAAACAAACCACAAATTATTATGTCTAGAACTTCTGAGAAGTTTTTAGAAAAATTATTTGAACAAGAAATCCCAGAGGTTTTTGACGGATTGATCAATATCAAAAATGTAGTGAGAATTCCTGGTGAAAAAGCAAAAGTAGCTGTAGATTCTTATGACGATCGTATCGATCCAGTAGGAGCTTGTGTGGGAATGAAAGGATCTCGTATTCACGGAATTGTTCGTGAATTAGGAAACGAAAATATTGATGTAATTAATTACACGACAAATATTCAATTATACATCACAAGAGCTTTAAGCCCTGCCAAAGTATCTTCCATTAAAATTAATGAAGAAACAAAACGTGCCGAGGTTTTCTTGAAATTAGAAGAAGTTTCTAAAGCAATTGGTCGTGGTGGTCACAATATTAAATTAGCGGGTCAATTAACAGGTTATGAGCTTGATGTGATTCGTGAAGGAAATATTGCGGACAGCGAAGATGATGTTGAATTAACTGAATTTTCAGATGAAATCGAAGCTTGGATTATCGAGGAATTTGCAAAAATTGGTTTGGATACAGCTCGTAGTATTTTAAATCAGGATGTGAATGATTTAGTTCGCAGAACAGATTTAGAAGAAGAGACTATTCTAGAAGTAGTTAGAATTTTGAAAGAAGAATTTGAAGATTAAATTCTTGATTAGCATACGCTTACCACAATAAAAAGATAATAAGTAAAAAGATTTTATGTCTGAAGGTACAATAAGAATAAACAAAGTTTTAAGGGAATTTAACATTTCGTTAGAAAGAGCCGTAGATTATCTAAAGGATAAAGGATTCACTATTGAATCTAATCCAAATACGAAAATCTCTGACGAAGTATACAATGTCCTGTCTAATCAATTTGCTGGAGACAAAGGGAATAAAGATGCGTCTAAAGAAGTTGGTGAGGAAAAAAGAAAAGAGAAAGAAGCTTTGCGTCTTGAGAGAGAACATGAAATTGAGGAAAAGCGTAAACAAGAAGAAGAGCGTCAACGTCAAGAAGTAATAAAAGCAAAAGCGAATGTTACTGGACCAAAACAAGTTGGTAAGATTGATTTAACTCCTAAGTCAGTTGTAGCACAACCTGTTGTTGCTCCTGTGGAACCTAAAATTGAAACTCCTGCTCCAAAAGTGGAAGTTAAAAAAGAAGAGGTGAAGCCAGAACCAGTAAAAGAAGAGGTTGTAAAGCAACCAGAGGCTAAAATTATTGCTAAAGAAGAAGCAGTTCCTGTTCAACAAGCTAAACCAGTTGTTGAAAAAGAAGCGCCAATCAAAAAAGAGGTAAAACCTGTTGTGGAAAAAGCAGAAA
>JBDTNG010000006.1:0-4575 GCA_039933895.1 Flavobacterium sp.
TTAACTTCAAGAATATTACTCATTGTAGAAATTAGATTTATTTCATCGGTTTGGTCTTTTTGACCACATCTTTGTAAATGTACAGAATAAGTACAAAATGTACGCAATTTGTTACAAAAAACCCATCCTAATTTACACTAGGATGGGAAAAAAATAAAACAGACAAAAAATTGCCTGTTCTAAATATATTTATGAAAACATGTCTTTTACTTTTTCAAAGAATGATTTCTCAGATTTTTCAGGTTTCGGAACAAAATTCTCGTCTTCCAAATTGCTTTCGAAAAATTTCTTTTGCTCTTTACTCAATGCTTTTGGTGTCCAAACATTCACGTGAACCAGTAAATCACCGTTTCCGTAGCTGTTTAAACTTGGAATACCTTTTCCTTTCAAACGAAGAATTTTACCCGATTGAATACCTTCTTCTAATTTGATACGCACTTTTCCGTTTACGGCTTCAATATCTTTTGAAACACCTAAAACAGCTTCTGCAAAACTAATGTATAAATCGTAGTGTAAATTTTCACCTTCACGCTTTAAGAACTCATGCTCTACTTCTTCAATAGCGACAATTAAATCACCTGGAATTCCGTTTCCTGGCGCATCGTTACCTTTGGCAGAAACTTTAAGTTGCATACCATCTACAACACCAGCTGGAATTTTGATAGAAACAGTTTCGTCTTCTAAAATCATTCCTTGAGCATCAGCGTTATTTGGTTTTTTATCAATTGCCTGACCAGAACCGCCACAAGTTGGACAAGTTGTTGCCGTTTGCATACGTCCTAAAATCGTATTGGTTACGCGCATCACCTGACCTTGTCCGTTACATGTTGAACATGTTTTATAAGACACACCCGGTGCCTGAATTTTACGTTTTACTTTGACTTTCTTCTCAACACCATTTGCAATTTCTTCCAAAGTTAATTTTACTTTGATTCGAAGATTGCTTCCTTTAGCACGACGTTGACCGCCACCACCACCAAATCCTCCGAAACTGCCACCACCAAATGCACCACCGAAAATATCTCCAAACTGACTGAAAATATCATCCATATTCATGTGACCTCCGCCACCATAGCCTCCGCCACCATCAAAAGCTTGATGACCATATTGATCATACTTTGCTTTCTTTTGTGCATCGCTTAATACTTCGTATGCTTCAGCTGCTTCTTTAAATTTTTCTTCGGCTTCTTTATTTCCTGGATTTTTATCAGGATGAAATTCAATGGCTTTTTTTCGGTATGCCTTTTTGATATCAGCTTCCGAAGCATTTTTAGTAATGCCTAATATTTCGTAAAAATCTTTTTTCATTTTTATATTTTATTAAGACGAAAAAAATCGCGTCTTTATTGTCCGATAACCACTTTTGGGAAACGGATAATCTTATCACCTAATTTGTACCCTTTTTCAATGACATCCACTATTTTTCCTTTTAGCTTATCACCAGCAGGAATTTGAGTAATAGCTTCGGCAAAATCAGCATCAAAAGCATCACCTGCTTTAAGCTCAACAACTTCTAATCCTTTTGAAAACAAAGTATCTTTAAGTTTAGAGTGAATTAATTCAACTCCTTTAACTAAATTTTCGTCCTCTGACTTAGAAATTTCAGTAATAGCTCTATCAAAATCGTCCATGACTGGCAACATGGCTTGTAAAACTTCCTGATTGGCAGTTTTAAAAAGCTCCATGCGTTCTTTTGTCGTACGTTTTTTATAATTTTCGAACTCAGCAAAAAGTCTTAAGAATTTATCTTTCTCATGTGCCAAATCTTTGGCCATTTGCTCGTCAATAGTTAATTCTTCTACTATTAGCTGTTCACCATTAGCATTTTCTTCTAATGTAATTTCATCTAATTCTTTATCTATTTCAGTATTCTCCGTAGTCATCTTTGATTTATTTTTAAATATATTTTGAAACATTATCTTGAGATTGCAAAATTACTGCCAAATATGAAATAAATGCCAAATTGTCATCGTTAATTTTAATAATTTTTTAAGAGAGCCGAACAATTTATTATGTATCTTTGGATACAAGAAGACAGAAAATTCATTACTTTTTTATACGATTATTAATTCATCATATTACAAAAGCGCTCACTAAACTGAGTGCTTTTTATTTTGGTAAAAGTAATTGTTCGAGTGCTGTGTGTATTGTTTTGTATTTGAAGACAAAACCAGCTTGTGTAATTTTTTGCGAACTAACATTCTGACTTTCAAAAAGCAAAGTGTGCATTTCTCCTAAAGTCATTTTCATAACAAAACGAGGAATATTAGGTACTATGAAAGGTTTGTCTAATATATTTGCAATAGTTGAAGTCAGTTCGTAATTTGTCACTGCTATAGGAGCAACTGCATTATAGGTACCTGATAAGTTCTTTTGCATAGCAAATAAGAACATATGTACTAAATCATAAATATGAATCCAGGACTGCATTTGCTTTCCAGAACCAAAAGGAGCTGCAAGTCCTAACTGAGTTGGTTTTACAATTTTTGGAAGCGCACCACCTTTCGTAGACAGCACCAAACCAATACGAAGTTTACACACTTTAATATGTAATCTTTCGATTTGACTGACTGCTTCCTCCCATTTTACAACTACATTGGAAAGAAATGTATCCTCAAAGTTTTTGAAATCTTCAGTATAATAGTTTTTTAAATTATCAGGGTAAATCCCGATGGCAGAGGCAGAAATAAACTGTTTGACCTCATGAGGGTTGTTCTTTAATGTAGTATACAGTAAGTTTGTAGATAGAATCCTGCTTTCAATAATTTCTTCTTTGTATTGCGACGTCCAGCGTTTCGCTATATTCGCACCTGCTAAGTTGATGATTACTTTAACGCCTAAAAGACAGTTTTCATCTATAATTCCGGATTCCGGATTCCAATAAAAACCTTGAAAATTGGGTTGGTATTGAATTTTATTTTTTGAAGTCGTTAAATAATTAACCTTAATACCATTTTGCAATAACAAGCCACTGAGTGCTTCACCCACAAGACCAGTTGCACCTGTTATTAAGATTTTCATTGCTTTTGCTTTACTTCAAATTTAGTGAAGAAAATTCTTAAAAAAGTGCTAATTGTCTCGACTTTAACTTTTAACGAACGGTTTAAAGAAAGAAAAGGCTGTAAAAAGCAAAATAGTAGTAATTCTCTTTCTTCTTATTTATAAACTATATTTATTTTATTCTAATACTCCATTCAAAATCCATTTCAGAAACCTGATCACCTTTTTCATCAATTCCTAACGATTTCATCCAGAAAGTCTGTCCTTCTCCAGAAGCAATCGCTCTTTGAATGGCTTCTTCAATTAAATGTCCGTCTTTACAAGTAAAAGTAATACGTCCTGTAGCTTTCTTGGTAAAATTCCCTTTGTTATTCGCCACAAGCATGGATATTTTCTTTCCGCTTTCTTTGATTTTGCACATCACTAAAGCGCCTGTGGTTAATTCGGCAGCCATTGCTTGTACAGCAAAATACATCGACTTGAATGGATTTTGGTTAATCCAACGGTGTTTTACGGTTACCACACATTGGTCAGTTGAAATATGTTTCACACGAACGCCATTCCAATAAGCCGAAGGCAGTTTAAAAAATAAAAATGTGTTTAGTTTTGAGGGTGTAAACTCCATAATACTTGATTTTTTTGCTAATATACAAAAAATTACTATGCATACATACTATTGTTTATTTGTTAAATAAATGTTAATATTCAATACTATGTTTTGCATAATACCTTTTTTTAGACTTATCTTTGTATAAGAAATTAATAGACTATCTATAGTATTGTTAAAAACTCAATCATCAATCAAAAAAGAAAAAAATCGAAATCATGGTAACAACTTACGAAAGAAACACAGCAACACTACTTAATCTAAGTACATTGACACAGTATTTTATTCCTTTTGGGAATTACTTGTTTCCAATTTTAATTTGGTCATTAAAAAAAGACAAGTCACAGTTTGTAGATTATAATGGAAAACAAACGTTGAATTTTCAATTGAGCATTTTATTATACTCTCTTGTTTTAGTTCTAATTGCAGTTCCAACATTAATATATAGTGTTTTTAGAAATGTAACTTTTTCAGAATTTCAAAATGGAGGTTTTGAAGCACATAGAATTGCTCCTGAAAACATTACCGGAGTTTTAGCGGTAGCCTTAATAGCTGTTTTTTTATTTTTTACTTTAAAAGTTGGTGAATTTTTTCTAATCATTAATGCCGCAGTCAAAAACAGTAATGGAGAAAATTATAAATATCCTTTAAGTATATCGTTTTTAAAATAAATTCAATCATCAATTACAATCATCAATCAAAAATGAATAGTTTAATCACAAAAAAAGAAAATCTATGAACATTGAGAACACAAAAGCTCAGATGCGAAAAGGCGTTTTAGAATTTTGTATCTTATCTGTCTTAAAAGAAAAAGATGCATACACTTCTGAAATACTAGACACACTGAAAAACGCAAAGCTGCTCGTAGTAGAGGGAACAGTTTATCCTTTACTTACAAGACTAAAAAACGATGGGCTATTAAACTATCGTTGGGAAGAATCAACATCAGGACCACCAAGAAAATATTA
>JBDTNG010000007.1:0-5961 GCA_039933895.1 Flavobacterium sp.
AATAATGCGTGAATTGGGTGTCCCATATACCGATTATGAAATCGAAAATGCACAAAAGATAATCGAAGCTCAAAGTAAAGGAATTGAAAAGAACCTATATAGCGACCCTGATTTCGTAAAAAGTTATGAAGAAAGCAAGAAAAAAGCAGAGGCTAAAGGAGAAAATTTCGTTCCAATGCATAAAAGAGAAATCGTTGCATTGATTGCTTACCTCCAAAAACTTGGGGTTGATATTAAAGTTAAAGATAATTCTAAAAAATAAAGCCATGTTCGAACCTATCAAACACAATATGGAAACCATTGAAGGAGTAGCTATTTATCCTATCCTATCATTGCTCATTTTTTTTATCTTCTTTTTGGTACTGGGCATTTGGGTGTTTACTTATAAAAAAGAAAAGATTAGCGCATTTAGTAGTATGGCGCTCGACGAACAAAATGATCCATCTTTAAATCCATCAAAATGAAAAAGTTTTTTCCAGCCTATCTTAGAGTTCTTGTTGTATTCTTTTCCGCTTTTGGAGCTTTGGAATATTTTATTGATTCAGGCGACGGTCCAGCATTTATAAAATTTCCTATGGTTGCACTTTTTTTGTTTGCCTTTCTGTTTCTGATTATTGCCATTGAGTTGATTATGGCTGCGATTCAAAATATTGGATTTCAAATCATGAACGATGAACAGAAACGCCAATTCGAAGAAGCCGAAAATCTTGCTATTACTGAAAGAGAATGGTATAAAAACCTGATGAAAAGCCTTACCAAATCTGAACCTATTGAAAATGAGGCTTTATTGCTGCTAGATCATGATTATGATGGTATTAGGGAATTGGATAATAAATTACCACCCTGGTGGCTGTATCTTTTCTATGGTGGAATCATTTTCGGAGCTATGTACTTTGTACGTTATGAAATTATGGATGGTGATGACCAAGAAACTGAATTCCAAAAAGAAATGGCACAGGCTAAGATTGATGTCGCTAAATATATGCTAACTGCTCCTGACCGAATGGACGAGAACAAGGTAACCAAACTTACCGATGCATCAAGTATTACTATTGGGAAAGGTTTATTTATGAACAATTGTGTTGCTTGTCATCGTGCGGATGCGGGTGGACAAATTGGACCTAATCTTACTGATAATCATTGGCTTTTTGGAGGTGATATTAAAAATTTATTTCATACGATTACAAATGGAGGCCGTGATGGTAAAGGAATGGTGGCTTGGAAGGGAACATTGAAACCGACTGAAATACAGCAGGTTGCTAGTTATGTTTTATCATTAAGAGGAAGTAATCCTAAAGATCCAAAAGCTCCAGATGGTGATGTTTGGGTCGATCCTGCCGCAGCTACAGATATACCAGCTGAAGCCAAAAAATAAGAATCATGTCAAAAAACAATGACCAGGAAGCTTTTAGAGACAGTATTGGAACAATGGATGAACAAGGAAAAAGAAAATTCATTTTTCCTAAAAAACCAAAAGGAAAGTTTTATGACTATCGCAAGTTAGTGAGTTACTTTTTGCTTGCCGTTCTGGTAGCAAATCCTTTTATAAAAGTGAATGGTAACCAGTTCATGATGTTTAATGTACTCGAAAGAAGATTTAATATTTTCGGGTTCCCTTTTTGGCCACAAGATTTTTACATTTTTGTAATGATCATGATCACAATGGTGGTTTTTGTGATTTTATTTACAGTGGTTTTTGGGAGGCTATTTTGTGGTTGGATTTGTCCACAGACGATTTTTCTCGAAATGGTTTTCCGACGTATCGAATACTGGATTGATGGAGACCGTGGTGCTCAGATTAGACTTAGCAAGCAACTTTGGGATGCTGAAAAAATTAGAAAACGGTTATTGAAATGGTTTATATTTTTTATTATTTCTTTTTTGATTGCCAATGTTTTCTTGGCTTACATAATAGGCAGCGATTCGTTGTGGCTTATGATTGAAGAAGGGCCTTTAGAGCAGTCGGAAAATTTCATGGCCTTACTTATTTTTACAGGGGTATTTTATTTTGTATTTGTTTGGTTCCGTGAGCAGGTTTGCATCATCGCTTGTCCGTATGGTCGTTTGCAAGGTGTCCTTTTAGACAACAAATCGATTAATGTTGCCTATGATTTTGTACGTGGCGAAAAGGAATCAGGTCGAGCCAAATTCAACAAGAAAGAAGACCGTGAGTTATCGGGAAAAGGAGATTGCATCGATTGTATGCAATGTGTTCATGTTTGTCCGATGGGTATCGATATTCGAAATGGAACACAACTTGAATGTACCAATTGTACAGCTTGCATCGACGAATGTGATACCATTATGAAAACTGTGGGTTTACCTAAAGGACTGATTCGATACGCTTCGGAAGATGAAATTGAGAAAAAGGAACGTTTCTGGTTTACAGTAAGAATGAAAGGTTATACAGCAGTACTATTGATTCTGATGGGTGTTCTTACTGGATTATTGTTCTTAAGAAATGATGTAGAAGCCGATATTTTGCGTTTGCCAGGACAGTTATTCCAACATAAAGGAGAGAATATAAGTAATATATATACATACAAGGTGGTCAATAAAACAGTGCATGATTTTAAAGATATTCATTTTGTACTGATTTCGCAAAAAGGAAATATTAAAATTGTAGGTAAGGATTATTTTACGATTCCAAAACAAGGTATTTCTCAAGGAACTTTCTTTATTGAAATTAATCAATACCTACTCAGCAGTGACAAGACTAAAATCAAAATAGGTGTTTACGAAGGTTCGCATCTGATTGAAACCAGAAAAACAAACTTTTTAGGGCCTCGAAGCTTTAACTAAATTGAATACGTTATGAAAATTAATTGGGGAACATCGATAATAATTGCGTTTGTGCTCTTTATGAGTTTCATCCTTTATTTTGTATTTAAGGTGCAAAGCGATTCTAAATATAATAATGAGCTTGTAGTGGAAGAGTATTACAAGCACGATGCACATTTTAGTGATGAGCAAGTTAAAATTCAGAACGCACAGGATTTAAAAGAGAAACCTCTAATATCTAATACTATTGAAGGAGTGATAATTGTTTTCCCTAAAGCTTTTGTTCCGAAAGAGATTAAAGGTAAAGTGTCCCTTTATCGACCGTCTGCTAAGCATCTGGATTTTGAATATCCAATTCAATTATCCGGGCCCAAGCTGCTCGTACCTAAAGCTGATTTTGCAGTCGGTAACTGGGGCATAACCATCTCCTGGAGTTATCAAGGAAGGGAATATATTATGCAACAAAAATTATATATCAAATGATACTGTATTCCGCTTTTTTACTTGGATTAATTAGCAGTTTGCATTGCATAGGTATGTGCGGACCTATTGCGATGATGCTTCCTGTAGCGAAGAGCAATCCTCAAAAAAAAGCATTTCAAATTTTAACCTATCACGCAGGAAGAATATTGGCTTACGGAAGTATTGGTTTGCTTTTTGGATTAATAGGTCGCGGATTTTATTTGGCCGGAATACAACAACAACTTTCAATTTTTGCTGGAATAGCCATGATTATGATGGTTATACTTCCGGTAAATGTTTTTGCCAAATACAATTTTTCAAAGCCATTATACCAATTGATTTCTAAGATGAAAAGTGCTTTGGGTCAACAATTTGCTAAGTCATCTTTCAAGTCCGTACTAAGTATTGGAATCCTGAATGGTCTTTTACCATGTGGAATGGTGTATGCAGCAGTTTTTGGTGCTTTGGCTATGCCAAAATTATATCTTTCTGTTTTGTATATGGCATTGTTCGGACTGGGCACCGTACCGTTAATGAGCGCTGTTGTTTATCTTCAACAATTGTTGGTTATGCCAGTGCGAAATAAAATTCAAAAAATAACTCCATATGCCGTTGCTTGCATTGGGATTTTGTTTATTGTAAGAGGTTTGGGTTTAAATATACCGTACCTCTCACCATCGGATGTTTCCTTATTTGTAACAGCGCTACCTCATTGTCATTAAAATTATTCTTTCTCAGAAGCTTTCATTTTTTGAATCCACAAAAAAAGAGTCCTAATTACTGCTATTATAAATACTGTTAGAATAATTAAATAATAAGAACTAAAAAACTGATTAAAATAAGAGCCAATAAAAAGATAAGCAGACCCAATACAGAGTTTTAACCATATCATTTCAGCATTTGTCCAACATGTTTTTCTTTTAAAAAAAATCATCATAGTATTAAATTTAGAATTCATCAAATAGTCATAGAGAATAACTGCATTTCTGGAATGTGACGTTTCATTCTTAAGTCGAAAGCCATGCAGATATTACGTATAAATGCCTTTCCTGCAGCAGTAACTGTAATTCCATAATCTTTAATTATAAGCAAACCATCTTTTTTCATTTCCTCTAGTTGAGACACAACTTCCGGAATTTCCTGGAAGAATGAATTTTGGTCTTTCCAAGTGGTTTCAAAATTGCACATCAGGTTTAAAATGTGTTGACGAATAACCAAGTCTTCAGCAGAAAGTATATGTCCTTTAGATAAAGGTAATTTATTCCACTCCAACATTTGGTAGTAATCTTCGAGATTTTTGACGTTTTGAGCAAAACCATACCAACTGTCACCAATGGATGAAACGCCTAAGCCTACCATTATTTTTGTTTTTGAAGCGCTGTATCCCATGAAATTACGATGTAAATTGCCGTTTATTGTTGCACGATACAATGAATCCGTTGACAAAGCAAAATGATCCATACCAATTTCATGATATCCGTTGAGTTGCAATAATTTTTTACCAATTTCATATAGTATTCTTTTCTCATTGTCTTTTGGGATATCGTCCTCTTTAAATCCTCTCTGCCCATTACCTTTAATCCACGGTACATGTGCATAACTGTAAAAAGCAATTCGGTCTGGAAGCAATGCTTTGGTTTTTTCTATTGTATCCACAATATCTTCTACGCGTTGGAAAGGAAGTCCAAATATAAGATCGTGTCCAATGGAAGTATAACCAATATCTCTTGCCCACATTGTAACTTTTGCAACATCACTAAGCGATTGTATTCTATTAATTGCGAATTGAACTTTTGGGGAATAATCCTGCACTCCAAAACTAACCCTTCTAAATCCTAAACTATATAATTTTTCTAAATGATTGCGTGTGGTATTGTTTGGATGACCTTCAAAACTCATTTCACAATTTTCGGTTTTCTGTGAATATGAAAATATTCCATTGATGAGGTCTTCGAGGTTTTTTTCTGAAAAAAATGTTGGAGTTCCACCTCCCAAGTGAATTTCAGTAATCAATGGCTTTTCTTTAAGAAGGCTGCAATAAAGGCTCCATTCTTTTAAAAGCGCCTGAATGTATGGATGTTCGACCGAATGGTTTTTGGTAATCCGTTTGTGACAACCGCAAAAAGTGCACATGCTTTCACAGAATGGTAAATGAATATAAAGACTAATGCCTTCATTTTTGTTTTCTGTGTAGGCTTTGATAAAAGTGTTTTCCCATTCTTGGTAATGAAATTTTTCGTCCCAATAGGGTACAGTGGGATAACTCGTATATCGTGGTCCAGGAACGTTGTATTTTTGAATAAGTGATTTTTTCATGGTTTTTGATTCTAATGTAAAATTAACCATGGCTTTATGATTTTTCCATGACAATTATCATATTATGGAAGGTTTTAGGTGAAGATTTATAGTATTCACTACTTGTTTTTTTCGATGTAGTTTTCTAAAGTTGTATTTAACAAAATCATATTCTTTTTGAACTGCTTTTTGAATTTTTCATTTTTCGGTTGTACGGATTCATTATAGTTCTTAATTTCTGTTGAAAACTCAAGATTGCGTTTTAAACGTTCTATTTTAATTTTTAAAAGTTTGTCCTTGCTAGTTTTGCAAATTTCTTGCAATTTGGTTTTTTCAGATTCGTCGGCTGTTTCGGTTTTAGCTTCAATACTGGAACAACCGGTTAAATTGACCACTCCATTCCAGTTTAAATTGACCATCATT
>JBDTNG010000008.1:0-9610 GCA_039933895.1 Flavobacterium sp.
GTGTTTTAAAAAAGGCATCAGCGATTTCTGAATACTTTTTTTGGGTAGTATTTTAACATTGATTTTTCCTTTTCTAACTCAAAACTTGATTGACAAGGGAGTAAATAAAAAAGATTTAAGTTTTATAAGTATTATTCTTTTAGCACAATTGGCGGTGTTTTTTGGTTCAATTGTAATTGAAATAATACGAAATTGGTTAACGCTGTTTATCGGAACAAAAATCAGTATTACCATAATATCCGATTTTCTAAAAAAAATACTGCAACTCCCAATAAAATTTTTTGATACAAAAATGATGGGGGATTTCAATCAACGCATACAGGACAATGAAAGAATAGAATATTTTTTAACTTCTCAAAGTTTAATAACCTTATTTTCTATAATAACCTTTTCTGTTTTTTTTGGTGTGCTTTGTTATTATGATTTTTCAATTTTAATAGTTTATTTTCTATTAACTTTTATATCTATTTCATGGTCATTTTATTGGTTAAAAAAACGTGAAATTTTAGATTATTTAAAATTTCAACAAAAAAGTGAAAACCAAGAATCAATATATGAAATAATCAACGGAGTTACAGAAATGAAACTCAATCAGTTTGAAGATTTCAAGCGTAATGAATGGGAAAATATTCAAAAAAAACTTTTTAAGGTTAATATTAAAATATTAAGACTAGACCAAATTCAACTGTCAGGATTTAATTTTTTAAATCAAATCAAAAATATAATTGTAACTTTTTTAGCAGCAACACTTGTTGTAAAAGGGAAAATGACATTGGGAGAGCTATTAAGTGTTTCATATATAGTCGGTCAGATGAATTCGCCAGTTAGCCAGTTAGTAAGTTTCTTTCGTTCTCTCCAGGATGCTAAATTGAGTTTAGACCGTTTAAATGAAGTTCAAAATCATGAAACAGAAGAAAACAAAGAACAAAAACAATTAATAATTGAAAAAAATAATAACTCGGGAATATTTTTAAATAATATTTCATTTCAATACGAAGGTCCAAAATCAACATACATATTAAAAGATATTAATTTTATAATCCCAGAAGGAAAGATAACAGCAATAGTTGGAGCAAGTGGAAGCGGAAAAACTACTCTAATGAAACTATTATTAAAGTTTTATGAACCAACACAAGGAGAGTTGTTTTTTAATTCCGAAAACATAAAAAATATATCACCTAAAAATTTACGTGAAAATTGTGGTGTAGTAATGCAAGATGGCTTCATATTTTCTGACACCATAGAAAGAAACATCGCCACAGGCGATGAAAACATAAATAAAGAAAAATTACAAAACGCTGTAAAAATTGCCAATATAGAAGAGTTCATAAACAAATTACCATTAGGTTATAATACTAAAATTGGGGCATCAGGAAACGGGATATCAGGGGGACAAAAACAAAGAATTCTAATAGCAAGAGCCGTTTATAAAAATCCAAATTACATATTTTTTGATGAAGCAACATCTGCCCTCGATTCTGAAAATGAAAAAATTATTCATGATAATTTGCTACAATTTTTTAAAGGAAAAACAGTTGTTATTATTGCTCATAGACTAAGTACAGTGAAAAATGCTGACCAAATCATAGTTCTAAAAAATGGTGAGATTTTAGAAACGGGAACTCATCAAGAATTAGTGCAAAACAAAGCAGATTATTTCAATTTAGTTAAAAATCAATTAGAATTAGGGAGTTAATCACATCAAAATCATTTTATCATATTTAATAGCCTCTTTTCTTTTGCTATAGATTTTAATAATTGAAAATCATTATTTTTAGTTTCTGCTAAAATAATATGACTTTTTTAACAATACAAATATTAAATTTTAGCGACAAAGACTTTTTAAAAAGTTTTACAAAGGATTAATTTAACTAAATCAAATGTCAAATTACGGATTTTAAAAGAATTTACAGAAATATAAAGTGAGGGTTTTAGAAAAAAAGAAAGGTTTTAATCTTCATTTTTTCAACTTGGTTGACTAAATGTTGACTAAAACCTTTGTGAGGTACCGCAAATAAGCGGTTTCTGTGGGCGATGAGGGGTTCGAACCCCCGACCCCCTCGGTGTAAACGAGGTGCTCTGAACCAGCTGAGCTAATCGCCCTATTTGTTTTGCTTTCCAAGAATGTTATTCCCTTATTGCGAGTGCAAATATAGCACAGTTTTTCATTCCTGCAAACAAAAAAACAAAAAAATTAAATAATTTCTGCAACAACGAATGTGCTGCCACCAATGTAAATAAAATCATCTTCAGTCGCATTTTTCAAAGCATCTTGATAAGCTTCTGAAACAGAATGATATGCTTTTCCAATTAAATCGAATTCGGCAGCTTTTTCTTTTAAAATTAAAGCGTCGAGTCCACGAGGTAAATCTGGTTTACAGAAATAATAAATCGCATTCTTTGGAAATAAAGGCAAAATGTCGTTCAAATCTTTATCATTGACAACGCCCAAAACGAAGTGTAAATTTTCAAATGATTCTTTTTTGATTTGATTTAAGACAATTTTCAATCCGTGGCTATTATGTGCTGTGTCACAAATTGCTTTCGGCTGGAAATGAATTTGCTGCCAACGACCTAATAAACCTGTGTTTTTTACTACATGCAATAATCCCGCTTTGATATTTTCTTTCGAAATGGTCAGATATGGTTTTAAGACTTCCATTGTTTGCAACACGGTTTTCTTATTATGTACTTGATAATCGCCCAACAAATCGGAAGGCAAATCAGACGCAATTAAATCGGATGCAAAGTAAATTTCGGCCTGACACTCTTTGGCTTTAGCTAAAAAAACGGGCTTAGTTTCATTTGTATATTCACCAATAACTACAGGAATGTTTGGCTTAATAATTCCTGCTTTTTCGAAGGCAATTTCTTCCATGCTATTGCCCAAAAATTGCATGTGGTCGAATCCAATATTGGTAATCACCGAAACCAATGGAGTGATGATATTAGTAGAATCTAACCTTCCGCCCATTCCAACTTCAATCACAGCAACATCAACGGCTTCTTTTACAAAATAATCGAATGCCAAACCAACAGTCATTTCAAAAAAACTCAACTGATTTTCTTCAAAAAATGATTTATTTTCGGCAATAAAATTGACCACAAAATCTTCTGAAATTTCGATTGCGTTAATTTTAATTCGCTCTCTAAAATCTTTTAAATGCGGTGAAGTATACAGACCCACCTTATACCCTGCTTCCTGCAAAACCGATGCAATCATAGACGACGTAGAACCTTTACCATTGGTTCCGGCGACATGAATTGCTCTGATTTTTTTTTCAGGGTTTCCTAAATGATCCGCTAATAAAATAGTATTAGTCAAGTCCTTTTTGTAGGCTGAAGCACCTTGGTTTTGATACATGGGCAACTGGGCGAACAGCCAGTTTAAAGTTTCTTGGTAATTCATAAATGATTCAAAAAAATGAGTTAAACAGATTCGTGAATTTTCCATCAAAAACAGAATAAATCAGTAAATCTTCGGCAAAAAAATGCCAACTCCTAGTTATTTTTATTAGGTATGAAATAATTCATCTATTTTTTAGTTTAATATAGTATAGAGATTTATCTTTATTGCAAAATTGAGATATTTTTTAATATAAATATAGTATTTACACATATGATTGGATATTTTTTACAAGCCCAAAACGACACTGTTGCAAAAGCAACTGGTGCTGTGATTGAAAACATTGCAAAAGACAACGAAATTTCGGTTTTAGGATTTATAATGAAAGGTGGAATTTTTTTAATTCCAATTTCACTTCTCTTATTTTATACGATTTATGTCATCGTTGAACGTTACATCTACTTAAAAAAACACACTAAATACGATACTCATTTGATGAAAGACCTTAGAATTCATTTGAATTCAGGAAACATCGCTATGGCTATCGCTACTGCAGAAAGAGACACAACAGCTTCTGGAAATGTGATTAAAGAAGGAATCCATACTATTGGAAGACCAATTTCAGAAATCGAATCGAATATGGAAAAAGTAGCCAATATAGAAATTGGTCAAATGGAAAGACGATTGGGCCATTTAGGTTTAATTGCCGGTATTGCTCCAACACTAGGTTTCATTGGAACTATTGGTGGTGTAATTAAGATTTTCTACAGTATTTCTATTACTGAAAATATTAGTATTGGAAATATTTCTGGAGGATTATACGAAAAAATGATTAGTAGTGGTGCCGGTTTATTAGTTGGTATTATTGCTTATTCTGCATATCACTTATTCAATGGTGTGATTGATAGTTTTTCATTAAACATTCAACGTCACGTATTGGAATTCGTTAACATAATTCAAAGACCAAATGCCACAAATCAAGCGAAATAAGAGGTTTCATGCTGAAATTGCGACGTCCTCTTTGAGTGACATTATGTTCTTTTTGCTTTTGTTTTTCCTTATTATATCAACATTGGCGAATCCAAACGTGATAAAAATGACTTTACCTAAGTCAAAAAATAACGAAAAAACGAACAAACAAAATATAACACTTTCAGTTACCGAAGACAAGAAATTCTATCTTGACAAACAAGAAGTAAGCTTTGAGGAATTAGAATCTACTCTTTTAACAAAAATGGGAGGCGCTAAAGACCAAGCTGTTGTTGTACGAATTCCATACAATCTTCAAGTACAGGATTTAGTAGATGTTTTGCAAATTGGCGTGAAGAACAATTTGAAGTTTGTGATTGCAACGAGTGCTTCAAAATAACTTTTTTAGGAGCTATTTCCTGCTTTCCGCTCTATCTTTTATAAAAAATCCCCATTCTGATCGAATGGGGATTTTTTATAAAAGGATGCCACTACAATCAGGGCTAATTTCATTTTTTATTACAACAGTTAAAACTTTAATTCAAACTAAAGCTATACACAATTTTCCCTACTTGTCTTTCTGGAGCATTGTCACTTGCCTGCCATTTGGTATTCATGGCTGCAAGTTTCGCTTGACTTAATAAACAAGGAGCTGTGTTTGTTGTTCCTTTTACACCAGGAACCACACTTATTGTATTTCCATTTCTATCCACAGAAACTTCCACTACAACTTTTCCTTGTTCATTACAAATATAGTTAGGTTGTGGTTTAGACAGTGCTTTTCGATTTCCAAGAGAATATCCAATTCCACCACCACTTCCGCTTCCAGAACCGCCACCAGATCCTGAACCCGAACCACTTCCGGTTCCTGTTCCGTTTCCAGTACCATTTCCTCCGCCTGTTCCACCACCAGAGCCTCCGTTTCCGTAGTAATCGCTAGAACCTAAGCTTCCGTTGGCTTTACCTTTATTTCCACCCTGTTTGTCGTCTCCATCACCACCTTTATTGCTTCCATTTAAAAGACTAGATAAAGCATCATTGGTGTTTTTATTGACTTTAGGCTTAACTTCAACAGGTTTTATTTCTTTCTTAACGACAACTTTAGGGGTTTTCGCTTTTTCATTTTTGGCAACAACTACACTTTCATCGGTAGCATTTTCTTGAGCAATGATTTGATCATCGGGTTCCGTTGGAGTTGCTGCTACTCGTTTGGTTTCATTTTTGACATTCAAAACCTCACTTTTGTAATCATTTCCGCGACCAAAATCACTATCACCAAAATTTACCGTAACTCCGCCACCGCCTCCACCACCTGCTAAGAGCAATTCGGTAGTATTGGAAGGAGGCCAAAATCTTATAAAAAATAATATCAGCAGCAACAAAGCATAAACCACTGTTGTTATTACCAATGATTTTCTTTTGTCGGCTGCTGATATTACTACTTCCATAATTAATGTATTATAACAAATATAGTAACGAAAATACTAAAAATTTGTTATGTATTCAGGAAACTAATTAGCAAGAATTATACCAATTGTTTCAAAGCAATTTCAAAAGCTGTTGCACTAATGTTTTTCTTATCTGAATTCAATGCGTGTGCTTTAGCAATAGCTTTTCTGATAATTTCTGAAGTATCGTTGAAAATAGCTTCATCTGTCATTTGTACTTTTTTCTCCATGAAATAAGCAAAAACACGTGCCATTCCACAGTTAGAAATAAAGTCAGGAATCAAACTTACTTTACTATCAACTTCTTCCATAATAGGTCCAAAGAAAATTTCTTTATCTGCAAAAGGAACATTCGCGCCACATGAAATCACTTCTAAACCAGAAGCAATCATATTATCTACTTGTCCTTTAGTTACTAATCTTGAAGCAGCACAAGGTGTGAAAATTTCAGCACCAATTGACCAAATTTTAGCATTAATCTCTTCAAAAGGGATCATATTATCAGCTACTAATTTGTTTCCGTCTTTGTTCAAAAATAAAGTGGTGATTTCTTCGAACGAAAATCCATTTTCGTTGATTAATCCACCATCTCTATCAATAATTCCAACGATTTTTACGCCCATTTCTGCCAAATAAAAAGCAGCTGCAGAACCCACATTTCCAAAACCTTGAACGATTGCTCTTTTACCAGCAACGTTTCCACCATAAATATCATAATAATGGCGAACAGCTTGTGCAACGCCATAACCCGTAATCATATCTGCAACCGTATATTTTCTGCTTACATCTGGAGAGAAAGTTGTATTTTCAATTACTTTCACTACACCTTGGCGCAATTGTCCAATTCGGTTAATTTTATCGGCTTCAGTAGGTTTGAAATGCCCGTTAAAAACACCTTCTTGCGGATGCCAAACACCACATTCTTCGGTCATTGGAATTACTTCGTGAATTTCATCCACGTTTAAATCTCCACCTGTACCGTAGTAACTTTTTAATAATGGTGAAACGGCTTTATACCAACGTTGTAAAACGCCTTTTTTTCTTGGATCATTTGGGTCGAAATTAATTCCTGATTTTGCACCACCGATAGCTGGTCCAGAAACCGAAAATTTAACTTCCATAGTTTTTGCTAATGAAAGTACTTCGTTCATATCTAAACCTTTACGCATACGTGTTCCACCTCCCGCAGCACCGCCACGTAAAGAATTAATAACCGTCCATCCTTCTGCATCAGTTTCAGGATCTTTCCAGTTGAATACTACTTCAGGTTCTTTATTCTCGAATTTTTTTAATAAATCTTTCATTATATTACTTATTGGTGGTTTTTTAGTGGCACAAATATAACTTGAAATTGCGAATACCTCAAAGTTTTTTAGGCTAATTAGAATTTACCTAACAAATCATTTTTAAGTTTTTCGTCAACCGGGCGATCTGAAAGCCAAATTCCGAATAATGCCTTTTTAAAATCGATTCCAGGAATTCTACCTTTCAAAATATCATTTTTGTAAACCCAAACAGAAGTATCAGTAGGATTGTAAATAAGATTGAAAACATCACCCTCTACAATTTTATCACTCAAAAAACCTTTAAGCATTTCCATTCTAGATCTTAATTCCTCAATATTTTCAGGAGAAGACAATTCAAATCCTTTATTGAAATTTCTTGTTAGTTTGCTTGAAGAAACCATTGAAGATGTAATTTGTATTCTAATTGCCATCTGTGAATCTCTTTCCAAGATATCTGGAGCGTCTTGAGAAAGTTGTGATAAGTATAGCGCTTGAACATAAACTTCTAAAAACATTTTAGATCTAGTTCCAAAGCCGTTAAGTTGTAAAGTTTTACCTTCGAATGGTATTGTTCTAGGTACAATAACACCATCCACGTCAAATTGTGTTTGTGCGCTAACAGTAGTAAATTGAGCTGAAAAAAGTAGGATCGATAAAAATAATAAGATTTTTCTCATAATTTAATGGGGTTTTTAAATTTTCGGCAAATTTAATCTATTTAAATGACGAGAGCAGTATAGAGTTGGTAAAATATTTAATTAATTATAGATAATTCCAGAACTATGATTTTTGCTTGCACCTGTAACACTGGCCAAAACATTAATCTCTTCACGGAGTTTTAACACACCTAACAAAGCAAATATTAAAGCTTCTTTGAACTCAATGGTTTTTGTATCCGGAATTTCTATTTGAATAGTTGGCAAATGGAATTGCATTCTTTCAATTAAAAAAATATTGTATGCGCCTCCGCCAGTAATGAGTAAACTTCCTTCTTTTTTAGGCAAAACCAAAGCAATTTGAATCGCTATATGTTCTGTAAAAGTTCGGAGTTTATCTTCAATTGGGATAGCGTATTTTTCCATCATTGGAAGGATAATTTCTTTTACAAATTCGAATCCCAGTGATTTTGGGTAGTTTTTACTGTAGAAATCCAACGCATTCAATTCGGTTAACAATTCATTTGAAATAGTTCCAGTACGAGAGATTTCGCCTTTATCATCGTAGGCAAGACCCAATTTGTTGGCATAAAAATTCAAAACTGTATTTACCGGTGAAATATCAAAAGCTATTCTGTTTCCATTTTCTTCAAACGAAACATTTGAAAATCCACCCAAATTCAAGCAATAATCAAAAGCCGAAAATAAAATACCATCACCAATAGGCACTAATGGAGCACCTTGCCCTCCTAATTTCACATCTTGAACACGGAAATCACAAATTACTTTTTGATTGACTAAACGAGCTATTTTTGGAAGATTACCAATTTGTAATGTAAATCCGTTTTGAGGTTGATGCAAAATAGTATGCCCGTGCGAACAAACCGCATCTAGATTTTCAATTTTATGTTTTTGAATAAAATTTGAAATGATTTCAGCTAATAAATTAGTATAATTTTCATTTAATTCGGCTAATGCTGAAGTAGTAAAATCAACCGCATTCTTCAATTGTATAATCCAATTTTCAGTATAAGAAATGGTTTCACTTTCAAGAATTTTGAAGCTCCATTTTCCATTTTCAATAGTGAAATGAATGTGCGCTAAATCTACTCCATCAAGCGAAGTACCAGACATAACTCCAATAACATTATAAGTCTTATTTTGCATGGGTTAAAATTAGGCAATCCTTTTGAAAATTTCATATTAAACGACTATATTTGGGTAATTTTTAAACACTCATAAACAAACACGAAGATAAAATGAATTTTAATTTAAGCGAAGAACAGTTAATGATTCAGCAGGCTGCGAGAGATTTTGCTCAAAATGAATTATTACCAGGCGTTATAGAACGTGACGAACACTCTAAATTTCCAACAGAACAAGTAAAGCAAATGGCTGAACTAGGTTTCTTAGGAATGATGGTTGATCCAAAATACGGTGGTTCTGGATTAGACAGTGTTTCTTATGTTATTGCCATGGAAGAAATTGCTAAAATTGACGCTTCTGCTGCGGTAGTAATGTCTGTAAACAACTCTTTAGTTTGCGCTGGATTAGAAAAATACTGTAGTGAAGAGCAAAAAATGAAATATTTGGTGCCTTTGGCCAAAGGAGATGTTATTGGAGCATTTTGTTTGTCTGAGCCAGAAGCAGGTTCTGATGCAACTTCGCAAAAAACAACAGCAATCGACAAAGGAGATCACTATTTGATGAACGGTACCAAAAATTGGATTACAAACGGTGGTACAGCTTCAACTTATATTGTAATCGCACAAACTGACGTTGAAAAAGGACACAAAGGAATCAATGCTTTCATCGTTGAAAAAGGATGGGAAGGATTTTCAATTGGTCCAAAAGAAAAGAAAATGGGAATTCGTGGTTCTGATACACACTCTCTAATGTTTAGTG
>JBDTNG010000009.1:0-5715 GCA_039933895.1 Flavobacterium sp.
AGGCGCTGGTGACCAAGGAATGATGTTTGGTTATGCTACTAATGAAACTGAAAATTACATGCCTTTGGCTTTGGATTTATCACATGCTCTTTTGATTGAATTAGCGAACTTGAGAAGAGAGAACAATGAAATAAAATATTTACGTCCTGATGCTAAATCACAGGTAACTTTAGAATATTCAGACGATAACAAACCGGTTAGAATTGATGCAATTGTAATTTCAACACAACACGATGATTTTGGACCAGAAGCTGAAATGCTAGCCAAAATCAAAAGTGACTTGATTTCGATTTTGATTCCAAGAATCAAAGCGAAATACCCACAATACGCTCATTTATTTAACGATAATATCACTTACCATATCAATCCTACTGGAAAATTCGTAATTGGAGGACCTCACGGAGATACTGGTTTAACAGGAAGAAAAATCATTGTAGATACTTACGGTGGAAAAGGAGCTCACGGTGGTGGTGCTTTCTCAGGAAAAGACCCTTCTAAAGTTGACCGTTCTGCTGCTTATGCTACACGTCATATTGCGAAAAACTTAGTCGCTGCAGGATTGTGTGATGAAGTTTTGGTACAAGTTTCATATGCGATTGGAGTTGCAAAACCAACGTCTATCAATGTAGTAACTTATGGAACTTCTAAAGTTAATTTGACTGACGGAGAAATCAGTAAAGTAGTTGAAAACGTTTTTGATATGCGTCCGTACTTTATCGAGCAGCGTTTGAAATTGAGAAATCCAATTTACAGCGAAACTGCAGCTTACGGGCATATGGGAAGAAAGCCAGAAACTGTAACCAAAACCTTCCAATTGCCAAATGGCACACCAAAAACAGTTACAGTAGAATTGTTTACTTGGGAAAAATTAGACTTTGTAGATCAAGTAAAAGCAGCTTTCGGGTTGTAAGTAAATACATCATCGATAAAAACCGACATTTAGTCGGTTTTTTTTTGACTTATAATGAAAGTCTCATTTAAAAAAATACTTTTGCACGGAATTAAAAAACAAATATTTTAAAACATGAAAAAAATCATTTTAGGTTTGGCAATGCTTACTGTAATATTTACACAAAACGTAAATGCTCAAGAAAGCGCTGCTACTATAGGAAGTAAAGGCTTTTATTTTAAAACTAATGCAGGATATAACTTTGCAATTACCAATTCTCAACATGGCGTTGGAGAAACTCCTTTTGCACCAAGTCCATATCCTTTTTATGATGGAACAGTAATCGGTGGCGGTTCAGATATTAACTGGAAAACGATTGATGTTAACCTAGGAAAAGGGCTTAATTTTGGAGCAACTGTTGGTTACATGTTCAACAACCAGTTAGGTGCTGAAATAGCAGTAGATTACCTAATGGGAAGTAAAACGGAATCAAAAATAACAGGTTCTGGTGGATCTTTAAACCAAACTCTTTCCTCACGAATGATTCAAATTAAACCAGCTCTTGTTATATCTGCTGGTTATTCAAAAATCAATCCTTACGCAAAATTTGGAGCTATAATAGGTTCTGGAAAAATTACCCAAGAATTCGATTTATTTGTAGGTGATTTAACTGAAGTTGAAGCTGAAGCAAAAGGCGGTATAGCATTTGGCTTTCATGCTGGCGTAGGTTTAAATTTCGAACTTACTTCTAAACTATCTCTTTTTGGAGAGTTGAACATGAACAACTTAAGCTATGCTCCAGAAGAAGGTAAACTAACTAAATATAACTTAAATGGTGTTGATCAGTTATATACTCTAGACAGATCTATGAGAGAATTTGAATACACAGACGAGAATCCATATGTTAACGTAGGCGGCGGCGGACCTTCTCCTGACCCTAACCAACCTTATAGAGCTCCAAAAACATCTTATAGTTACAGCACGGTAGGTCTTAATTTTGGATTGAAATACAGCTTGTAATTTTTTATTTGAAAATTTAAAAAAGCCTGACTAGATAATAGTCAGGCTTTTTTTTAGCCCTGACAGGAGCGGCATCCTTTTTCTTGCTTCTTTAGCAAGGAAAAGATATAGCGTATGGCAGGAATAGCTACAAATTATACTTCAAACTAAAAATAACATACCTTGGTTGAACCGTATATTGTGATGTTCTTGTTGAGAATTGTGAAAAACTATCATCATTCAACGAAGTGGTATTTAACAAATTCGTGGCGGAAATTTTGTACTCCATTTTGCTGTCTTTAGTTTTCTGATAAATCAAACTGGCAGTCAGGAAATCATATTTATTATCGACCGTTTTCTTATTGTTTGAATAATGGTAAAATTCATATTCTGTCACAAAAGAAAAGGCATCCATAAAGTAATAATCCAGTTTTACAGAAGGTGTTTGTGTGTAGAATTTTGTTCCTTGATAATCGTTGATTACCATATTGTATCCCAATTCTATATTAGGCAAATCTCTATAATTTGTAGATGCTTTTACGGTATAATTTTGCACAAAACTTTCAGAAGTTTGAAGAACGTTGTTTTGAATGTTATTGAATTTCGACCAACTTCCAGCCAATGTCAATGACGCTTTATAATAGCGTAAAAAAGAACGGCCGTAATTGGCAGCGCCAACAATAGATTCGTCCGCAAAATTTGAATTCACAGCAGTACTCGTTTGATTGATACCATTAAATGTTGAAGAACTCTTTACCGGATTTACTTTTCGAGAATATGAAAGATTGGCAAAAATATTTTCAAAATTGAACATATTGTACTTGAAATAACGCAAAGTATGTGTTTGTGAAAGCGAATTTTCCAAATAACGATTTCCTCTAAACAAAGTATTGTAGCTTGAAAAAACATTTCCGGCGGCAAACTTATTTATATCGGTAAAATCAGTATTGAAACCATAGGTATATGTTAGCGTTTCGGCTTTTTTAATTTGATACAACGCATACACATCTGGCAAAATTCTGTAAAAATCATTAGTTACTTTCGAATTCAATTGCTCATTGAAAGTATTGTATTTGTGAACTGAAAAACCAGGATTCAAGGTAAATTTTCCTGTGAGAAACTTATAATGCAATCCTAAAAACACATCATTAAAATTATAATTTACATCGTTTTTATTTTCTGCCGTATTGATGTTGTTAATGCTTCCATTGTCTAAAATCTGGAAGATGGATGAATTAAAACTTTGGTACGAATAGGTATTTCCTAAAGTCAAATTGATATTACTTTTTGGCGTTAGCATATAGTAATAGTCCAATTTTCCGTCTAACTTATTGGTTCTTACATAACGGTTTTGAGCAATATTGTTTCTGTTCTGTCCTGGAATATAGCCTGAAATAATAAACGGTTGATTTTCTAAATTGGCATTGTAAAACGGGTCTTCGTCTTGGTACAAATGCTGCATTTCGAAAGCAAAAACATTTTTATCACTTTGAGTGTAATAGGCATTCAGGTTTTGATTAACTGAAAAAGGATCTTGTTTTTTTACCGTTAAAATCGTTTGATCACCAAGAGGCGTTCCGTTTGGCCCAAATGTTTGCTGAAACAGATTGTTGTTTTCATCTTGCTTCGATGTTTTAGACAAAACATCATAATCGACTTGCAATTTGGTATTTGGCTTGTAAGTGGAACTCAATTTAAACAACCCTAAATTACTCTTTTGTTTTGCAACCTCATCTCTTTTTTCAGTAAGAATAATTCGTTTCCCATCGTTTCCTAGATAACTGATTTGGTTTTTTGTCTGTAAATCGGTGTTTGTAGAAGAAAGTATCGCAAATCCTGAAATACTTAGAGCTTTAGTTGGATTGTAGGAGAAATTAGTAGCGCCAAATTGCGTTTCAATTTCCTTGGCACGGTTGTTTCGTAAGAGCGAAATTCCTAAATCATTGGATGAGACATTAAAGTTGGTCCCTCCTTTTTTCATCATATTTTTAAAACCACCGGTAAATTTGAAATAATCCTGAACTGTAAATGGCAGTTCACCAATATTATTGAAATTGGCTAAAATATTGACACTGTATTTCGGGCTGTAATAAAACACTTTAGGGTTGACAACATATCGGCTATCGACATGACCCACACCAATTCCTGCTGTCATATCACCAAACCAGAAATTCTTTTTTCCTGATTTTAATTTGATGTTCATGGCAACATTATCCTCATTATTTTCTAATCCTTTTAAAGCACCCACTTCGTTGTAGTTTCGAAGCACTTGCACTTTATCGACAGCATCAGCTGGAATATTCTTAACGCCCAGTTTGGTATCACCATCGAAGAAGTCTTTACCTTCCACCATCAATTTAGACACTTTTTTTCCTTCAACTTCGATTTCACCATCGGCATTTACCTGAACACCGGGCAATTTCTTAAGAACATCTTCCAGCTTGCGTTCGGTTCCAGTTTTGAAGGAATCGGCATTATAAATAATGGTATCACCTTTAATAGAAACTGGCATTTCGCGTACAATCTCAACTCCTGAGAGTTCTGTAATATCGGAAGAAAGTGTAATGGATTGTGAAATATTTTCCGTTTTTGTCGTAATGACAAGGTTTTTGGTTTTTAACCCTAGAAAAGTAAAACGCACACTGTAGGCTGCATTAGCTTTAAGCGACAATTGAAATTTCCCCTTATCGTTTGTAATTGAATAGGCATCAACAGCTTTTGTAATTTGGTTAACCGCCATAACATTAGCCATTTCCAAGGGAACATTTGTAGTGTCTTTGACGATTCCTTCAAATTTTATATTTTGAGAAAAAGTGACAATTGAGGTTAATAAAGCAAAAAGCAGTAGTGTTTTTTTCATGGTCGGTTTTAAAATTTTAGCAAATACAACAGTACACTCTCAGATTAATTACCCATTCTGATTTGCATTCCACTATTTCCGCCACGACCTTGGTTCATTTGTCTCAGTTCTTCCATTTTTTTGGCTACAATCTCATCGTATTGTTTTTGAGTCACCACTTCACCTTTTGTTGGTGCTTTAATTTCTTTTTTATCCTTAACGTTCATCACCACTTTTGAACACAACATGGTTGTTTTTCCAGCAGTTACTTCAAGAATCAAACCCGGCAACCCATAATAATTTTCAGGCCCTTGACTCACTGGAATTTCTGGAGTATACCAAGCCACAACTTCAATTTCTTTAGGAATTTCTCCTTCTTTCATAAAATCGGTTGTTTTTTGTTTTTCTGTTGAAGAAGTTGTTTTTTTGTCGTCGTCTTGCTTTTTCATTTTAAAATTTCTAAAATCCGACTGACTTGCTTTTTGCACTGCAGTAGCTTTGAAGCACATATAACCACCAATTTCTTTGGTTTCTTGTCCTAATTTCCAATCTAATTTTGGCAACGAATCCTGAACTAGGAACTCTTTACCCATTATTTCTTTATCGACTGTAAATGTTTTGGCTTTTAGATTTTTATAGTGTGTTCCCCCGCCGCCCATAAACGATCCCATCATTCTCATATTACCGCCACCTTGGGTTCCCGGTGCATCCAGTTTTTCTTCTTCTTTGTAAATGGAAGTGTTTTTATCGAAGTTAAGAACAAAGGTTTTTTCGAACATCTTCTTCATACGTTCTTCAATCATTTTTTGCATTTCTGGAGTAATGTCTTTATTTCCTTCCATTTTGGCTTTAAAATCGGCCGTACTGGTTTTAGATTCATAAACCGCCATTCCCTGAAAGTCCTGCGCAAATGAAACTGTTGAAACTATGATGAAGGCTATAGATGCAATTATTTTTTTCATGTCTAATGATTTGTTTATCAATTAAC
>JBDTNG010000010.1:0-10431 GCA_039933895.1 Flavobacterium sp.
TATCATTTCCATAAATTATAAATTTGAACCACGCGCTATTGGTATTGGAATGGGAATGGGGCAACACGCCGACACACAACATGCTTTTTTTAATTTTATAAAAATGAACCAAGTTCCTTTGGTTATTGATGCTGACGGATTGAATATGCTTTCCAAAAACAAAGAATGGATTGATTTATTGCCAAAGAATACCATTTTAACTCCACATCTGAAGGAATTAGAACGTCTTATTGGTACTTGGGATTCTGAGTATAATAAACTGAAAAAAGTCAAAGATTTTTCCAAAGAGCATCAGGTAATTGTTGTGGTTAAAGGGTCGCCAACATTAATTGTTGATAAAGAATCTATCTTCGAAAACACTACAGGAAACCAAGGTTTGGCAACTGCTGGTAGTGGTGATGTACTAACGGGAATAATTACATCCTTTTTAGCTCAAAATTATAAACCCATTGATGCTGCTCTTTTAAGTGTTTATCTTCACGGTTTAGCCGCAGACATTGCCGTTCTTGATATTGGATATCATTCGTTTATCGCTTCAGATTGTATTGATTATCTCGGAAAAGCATTTTTGACATTAGCCTAAAAAAGAAACCCTTCCAAAATTAAATCTTGAAAGGGTTTGATAATTAGTATAATATTGAATTATTTAATTCCTAATTCATTAAATTTTTGAATTAATTTCTCGTCAGATGGGCGAGGGGCATCAGCTGATACAATGTTTCCGTTTGGATCAATTAAAATAAATCTCGGAATACCTTCAATGGCATAATCTTTTGCAAATTGTGAATTCCAATCGGCTTCAGCAATCAATTGAATTCCGCCTAATTTTTTCTCTTCAACGAATTTTCTCCATTTTTCATAATCTTTTTTGGCATCAATCGAAAGACTCACAAATTCAATATTCTTCCCTTGATATTGTTCTTCTATTTTTTGAAGACTAGGAATTTCACGACGACAAGGCCCACACCAGGTAGCCCAAACATCAATATAGATGTATTTTCCTTTTAGACTTTCCAACGAAGTTGTTCCTCCTTTGAAATTTTCATAATTGAATTTTGGCGATGGACTCCCAGCAATCAATGTTTTAATTTTATTGAATTTAGTAGTCAAATCAGCTTTAAATTTAGCATCAGTAGAAAGTGCCATCAATTCAGTATACAAATTGGCAGCGTCTGGATTTCCTGCACCAACTTCATAAGCAACATTTTGAATACGGGCATTTCTAATAGCTGTACTTTTTATTTTTTTTATCTCAGGAAGTGCAAAAACTGCTGTATAATCAGCATCTTTACCAGCTTTAGTTTCAATATATTCTCCAAATTTTGCGTCTACAATTTGCTTGTAGGTATTTGAAAATAAGAAATCTGATTCATTGTCTAAATCAAATTTAACATCAAATTTAGGGAAGTTTTCAGATGGTTTGAAGCCCTCAATTTTTGCATAATGTTCATGGTAACTTGGATAATTAACCAATTGTAATTGCTCTAAATAAGCAATGTTTTGTTTTTCTTTTTCTTTAAAATAAGTGTCAGAAAATTTAGTTTTAGTATAAAGTGCTGTAATTGAAGTTTTCATTTCTCCAATCTTTTTTAGAAAATCATTTTCTTCTAACTTGTATAAATCTTCGTTCGTAATAGCAGATACAATCTTAGTTTTTTCGAAGATATACTTGTTTTCTGCACTTCCTTTGCCCGTAAAAGTCAAAGCAGGACTAAAGTTTTTATCATCTGTTGCAATGACAACTTTGGTTCCTCTTCCTAAATAAAGTCCAAGTCTATTATTTTTGGTTGAAAGAGAATAAGCGCCTTGATAATCAATTTGAAAGGTTTCTGAAAAAGTACCATCTGCTTTTAAAGCGATTTCTTTTTCAAATGAGTCTCCTTTAATTTTGATTTTTCCGTCATCAGTATTCGTAATCTTCCCAGAAAGCGTAACTGTTTCCTTGGGAGTGGTAAATGAGGCAAATAGCACTATAAATGCTATGTAAAATGTATATTTCATCTTGTGTTATTTTTTAGTTGACCAAATATAGAAATAATGAGTAACAAATTGTCTTAATGAAATACTAATAATAAATCTTGCATTTTAGCAATTGTTTACGGAATTTTGACTTCTCAAAAAATAAAAATGAATCCAACACATTATATTACATCCGATGTTATTTCTATTGAAGAAATAAATGAAATTATTCACGAAGGAAAATCAATCGCTCTTTCTGAAGAAGCCATATTAAATATTGAAAAATGTCGCGCCTATCTTGATGCTAAAATGCTAAAGAATGAAACGCCTATTTACGGTATCAATACTGGTTTTGGTTCGCTTTATAATGTGACAATTTCAAATGAAAATTTAACGAAACTTCAAGAGAATTTGGTTAAATCCCATGCTTGTGGTACTGGTGATGAAGTGCCGCAGGAAATTGTAAAACTAATGTTGTTGCTTAAGATTCAATCGTTGAGTTATGGTCATTCTGGAGTGCAATTGGTAACAGTGCAACGTTTGGTTGACTTTTACAACAACAATGTTTTACCGGTAATTTATACGCAAGGTTCACTTGGAGCTTCTGGTGATTTAGCACCGCTTGCGCATTTGTCATTGCCCTTATTAGGTGAAGGTGAAGTGTATTATGAAGGTTTCAGACAACCAGCTCAAAAAGTACTGGATAAAATGGGGTGGAAGCCTATCGTGATGCAATCTAAAGAAGGTTTAGCATTATTGAATGGTACTCAATTTATGAGTGCTTACGGTGTTTATGCATTGATAAAAGTGTCTCGTTTGTCTTATTTGGCAGATGTTATTGGTGCTATTTCTTTGGAAGGTTTCGACGGAAGAATTGAGCCTTTCAATGAATTAATTCATATGGTTCGTCCGCACAAAGGACAAATCAATACGGCAAAACGCATGTTACAGTTGTTGGAAGACAGCGAAATTATTGCACAGCCTAAAAAACACGTTCAGGATCCCTATTCCTTCCGTTGTATTCCTCAGGTTCACGGTGCGTCAAAAGATGCCTTTGATTATGCTAGAAGAGTGTTTAAAACGGAGGTAAATTCGGTTACCGACAATCCAAATATATTTATAGAAAGTGATATGATCATTTCTGGTGGAAATTTCCACGGACAGCCTTTAGCTTTAGCCTTAGATTTCTTAGGAATAGCTGTAGCAGAATTGGGAAGTATTTCTGAAAGAAGAACCTACCAATTAATTTCAGGGTTAAGAGAATTGCCTGCGTTCTTAGTAAGCAATCCTGGACTGAATTCAGGTTTTATGATTCCACAATACACAGCTGCAAGTATTGCAAGTCAAAACAAACAATTGGCTACACCAGCAAGTATCGACAGTATCGTTTCTTCAAACGGACAGGAAGATCACGTGAGTATGGGTGCCAATGCTGCTACAAAAACATTAAAAATTGTTGAGAATTTAGAGCGTATTTTAGCAATCGAATTGATGAATGCTTCTCAGGCAATTGAATTCAGGCGTCCATTAAAATCTAGCGATTTCATCGAAAGTTTCTTAAAGTCATACAGAGAAGAAGTGCCTTTGGTTACCGAAGACAGAATCTTACATTATGATATCGAAAAATCAATCCTCTTTTTGAATAGTTTTCAAATTGATGATATAGAGTAATGATTCCAAAAATCACTACACTTCCCGAGAAAAAATTAATTGGAAGAAGATTGACAATGACTTTGCTACAAAACAAAACTGTTGAGTTGTGGCAAAGTTTTATGCCTTTGCGCCATCAAATTAAAAATGCAATTGGAACCGACAAGTTTTCGATGCAGGTGTATGAAAAAGATTTTGACTTCCTCCAATCTACACCACAAACAGTTTTTGAAAAATGGGCTGCTGTAGAAGTTTCCGATTTTGATAACATTCCCGAAAACATGGAAGCTTATACTTTAAAAGGCGGTTTGTATGCGATATTTAATTACAAAGGAAAGCCCGAAAATGCTGCCAATTTTTTCAATTACGTCTTCAAAACATGGCTTCCCACCTCTGAATATAATTTGGATACAAGAGAACACTTCGAAATTTTAGGTGACAAATACCTTCGTGATGATGACAATTCAGAAGAAGAAATTTGGGTTCCTATAAAATTAAAATAGGCTCCCTTTTTACTTCCCTCTTTTCACTTTAAACAATAAAACTTCTAACTAGAAGGATAAAATTTTCACTTTAAAGGATAAAACTTTTACAAATGAATGGTTTTGTTTTACAACGGAAGATGTTTGTTTTACGAATGAAGATAAAACTTTTACAAATGAATAGTTTTGTTTTACAACTGAAGATGTTTGTTTTGCGAATGAAGATAAAACTTTTACAAATGAATGGTTTTGTTTTACAACTGGAGATGTTTGTTTTGCGAATGAAAATCTTTCATTTGCAAATAGAAGTAAGATTTTTGTTTTAAGGAATGTTTATTCCAAGTTTTCGGGAATAAGTAAGATTAACTTCGTTCTTCAAACGGCGTAATAATTCCTTTTTCTAAATATTGTTTTAGCTGACGTAGTAAATTAGCCCAGCAATAGCTTGTATTTCGGTATTCTTTCTCGGTATTTTGCCAATTGGTATGGTAAAATTGAACATACGTTTGATTTGGTTTTTCTTCCGTAAGAATAAATCCAAAATAAGTTGGAAGCCAGTCTTTCATGGCTTTTGTCATTGAATATTCAATTTGATTGTTGTGTTTGAGTAAAGAAATTTCAGCGTACCAATTAAATTCTTCAGCAAAATATAAATTATACATCGCGCCCAATTCAGGAGTCCCACTACAACGCAACGTCCACCAATTGTTTAATTTATTGGGTAAAGTTACTGCTTCAAACACTTTTTCTTTTGAAGTATTAATCTTAAAATCATGTAAGATGGTGTGAATCATTACGCTTTGTTTTTTCTTTTGACTTCACAACTTTTCGGGCATTCTTTATTCCTCCTCTAAAATCTTCTCAATACGCTTATCAGGAATAAGCCACATTAAGGCTACGGAAATGTATAAAGCACCCGAAATTTGTACATTAAAGTTAGCACAAATAATCGCAATAATATACAAAACCGGTGAAATTTTTCCTTTAAAATCTTTCTCAATGGCTCTCTTTAAAATAGAATTTGGTCCATGCTTTTTTATGATAATATTTTGTAAGATAACATAAGCGATACCGGCCATTAACAGGATAATCCCGTATAACATCATAGGGAATGCAGCAAAATGATTTTCACCCATCCAAGCAGTGACAAAAGGAATTAATGACAGCCAAAACAACAAATGCAAATTAGCCCACAACATTCCGCCAGTGACTTGTTTGACAGTATGCATCATGTGATGATGATTGTTCCAATAAATACCAATATAAATGAAACTTAAAATATAACTCAGAAAAATAGGGAGTAGGGGTTTCAAGGAATTAAAATCAGAACCTTCAGGTGTCTTTAATTCCAAAACCATAATTGTAATGATAATAGCGAGAACACCATCGCTAAAGGCTTCTATGCGAGTTTTGTTCATTGTAAATGTGTTTTTAGTTGGCGAATTTTCGTTTTAATAAAATGAGTTTAAGCTTGATATTATCGTAAATCAACCCCAATAATAAAGTTGCAGCAGCGAATGATAAAACGTAAAGTTCCATTTTTTCATAAAGAACACCACCTATTAAAGCGCCAATAAAAAAGAAAGTAATGATGATGAATCGTAATTTTATCGATCTCATCAATTTTTTTCTTTGCTCCACTTTTTTATAAAAAAACAATTGAGATATTTCGATACCTAAATCGGTGAAAAGACCAGTTAAATGGGTAGTTCGCACCGCTGCGTTTGAAATAGAAGTTACCAAAGAATTTTGTAGCCCCATGGCAAACAACAAACAATAAGCAATTAGGTCTGGATTGGTATGAAGATAGTATTTTCCGAAGATGGAAATTAAAAACAAAACCATAACTTCAAGCAGCATCGGGATAACATAAATGTTTCTTTCGCTTTTTTGCGACATGTATTCCACAAGAAAATTAGAAAGGAAAGAACCAAAGAAAAAAGCGAATATAAATATGAAATAAACATATTCCATATGGAAATTCTGTTTTAATATTCCATTGATAAAATAAGTAAAATGACCCGTGACATTCGTTGTAAGACGAAAAACTGATAAAAATCCCACTACATTTACGATACCTGCCACAAAAGAAAGTAAGGAAGCAATTTGTATATTGTGTTTGTAAGTCCTTGATTTTCCTTTGTGTCTAAACATAGTGATGAATTTAACTCAATGATTTATGAATTCTTCTTTTGTGATGTGTTTGTTTTAAATGTTCTTCACCAGAAATGATACTAATATTTCCATCAACTTCAAGCATGGCTAATTTCACCTCTTTATAATACTGAACACCGTGTTCACGCATGGCTTCTTCCAATTCATCTGAAGTAATATTTAATTTTGCCAAAGTTTGAAATTCGATAATACCATTATGAATTAGTATTTCTGGTTTATCTTGAATAAAATCACTTATGGATTTCGATTTATACATGATTTTTTTTAAACCAAAACTGGTCAAAAACAATATGAATGCAGCTAGTAATCCACCTGAAAGACTGGTGTTATTTCCTACCATAGCATTTTGAACCGCATTACTAATCAATAAAATTAAAATAACATCGGCAGTATTAAGTTGCGATAATTCTTTTTTGCCAAAAACTCTTATGGCAATTATCATAAAAAAATAAACCGCAGCACTCCGTGCTATTATTTCAATGTAAGAGTTCATTTATAATGTTTTTATTATTTCAACTTCTCTAGTTATAACGTTTTGAGGAGATTCTTTGGCAAACATTTTTAAAACCAATGATTTTTCTTTTATTTCAACTATTTCAACGATTAGGCTAAAATCAGCTTTTATTAATTCGATAGTTTCTTTGGTTGGATGCAATGTATAAGAACAATCACTAATCCAATTGACATCAAAATCAATCTTAGTTTTTTCACCTTCGATTTGTTCATATTGCTTGTTACCGTTTCTTTCGATGATATAAGTAACATTATTTGCTTGGTCTAACAATTTAAATGTTCCGTTTTTGTATTTACTGCATTTATTTTCCTGGGCAAATGAAATAACAGAAAACAATAGGACCGGCATGATCAATAAAATTTTTCTCATGATTTTTTATTTAAATTATTTGAGTTTGAAGTTTTTTTCGATGGCTTTAATCATTTCTCCTGCAATATCTTTGTGTGTAGCACCTTCAATACCTTCTAATCCAGGGGAAGAATTCACTTCCAATAACAATGGACCTTTTGCCGAACGGATGATATCTACACCTGCAACTTTCAAATCCATGGCTTTGGCTGCTTTGATGGCAATACGTTTTTCTTCAGGAGTTGCTTTAATTACTGTGGCAGAACCACCCAAATGGATGTTGGCTCTAAATTCTCCCGGTAAAGCCTCACGTTGCATTGCTGCTACTACTTTACCGTCGACCACAAAAAGCCTCAAATCTTTACCGTTGGCTTCTTTGATGAATTCCTGAACTAAGATATTAGCGTTTAAGCTTTTAAAAGCATTAATTACAGATTCGGCTGCTTTTTTAGTTTCAGCAAGAACAACACCTTTTCCTTGTGTTCCTTCTAGTAATTTTACGATTAGGGGAGAACCACCAACCATTTTAATCAAATCATCAGTATCTAAAGGCGAATTGGCAAAACCAGTCGTTGGAATTTCGACACCATGATTTAATAATAATTGCAAAGAATATAATTTATCTCTTGATTGTGTAATGGCAGCTGCCGAGTTTAAACAATACACTTTTAAAGCTTCAAATTGTCTCGTTAATGCACAACCATAAAAGGTGATACTTGGTCTAATTCGTGGAATAATAGCATCAAAATTATCTAAAACCCTTCCGCCACGATAATGAATCTCAGGTTTTGTAGCATCTAATTTCATATAACATTCTTTGATATTCAAAAAATGCATTTCGTGTCCACGCGTTTCACCAGCTTCAATAATACGTTTGTTACTGTATAATTCAGGATTGCTGGCTAATAAACCAATCCGGAGTCCTGTCCGGATTTCTTCTGAATTCTGATAAAATGATTTTATAGTTTCTGCTGAAGGTTGTCCTAACAGGTATTTTTGTTCTGGATCCACTAAAACCCTTCCGCTCATGGCTTCACGACCTAAAAGCATACGGAAACCCATTGAATCTCGATTGGTTAAAGTCATTTCGATCATCCAGGTATCTTCTCCAATTTTAAGTTGGGTTTGAATAACATAACGTTGTTCGCGATAACCACTAGAACTTTTTACGACACGTTTGTCTATTAATTTTGCCTCACAGTGTTTAACGGCTTTGGTATTGTTTTGTATAGGATTGATATCGAATTTCACCCAGTTCTCATTGTCTCTCACAAAAGGAGCAATGTTTACTGCGTGCAATGCAGATGTTTTTGCACCTGAATCGACACGTGCTTTGATAATTGGTATATTTATTTCAGGAAATGAGCACCATTCTTCACTTCCAATAATCACTTTGCTTTGTGACATATCTAACGAAAATTTAAACTTTACTCGAAGGTAGTATTTATTTTGGATTCCAAAATAAATTATATAAAAAAACCTACTTTTCAGTAGGTTTTTCAGCTTTTATAACAGAAACTGTGAGTTCATTCGTTTCAGGATTTAAATCCATTTCGATTTTATCGCCTTCGTGTATTTTGGAAGTGATAATTTCTTCGGCTAAAATATCTTCAACATATTTTTGAATTGCTCTTTTCAGAGGTCTTGCTCCAAACTGTTTGTCAAAACCTTTATCAGCAATATAAGCTTTGGCTTCTGTCGATAAAGAAAGAGAATAACCTAAGTCTTTTACACGAGCATATAATTTATCCAATTCGATTTCGATGATTGAATTAATGTCTTCTTTTTCAAGGGCATTAAATACAATAACGTCGTCAATTCTATTCAAGAATTCAGGAGCAAAAGTTTTCTTTAAAGCGTTTTCGATAATACTTTTTGAGTTATCATCTGCTTGGGCTATTTTGGCAGCAGTTCCAAAACCAACACCTTGACCGAAATCTTTCAATTGACGAGCACCCACATTAGAAGTCATAATAATAATGGTGTTTTTGAAGTCGATTTTACGGCCCAGACTATCGGTCAAATAACCATCATCTAAAACCTGTAACATCATGTTGAAAACATCAGGATGCGCTTTTTCAATTTCATCCAAAAGCACCACACAATATGGTTTGCGACGAACTTTTTCAGTCAATTGGCCTCCTTCTTCATAACCTACATATCCGGGAGGCGCTCCAACTAAACGTGAAATAGAGAATTTCTCCATGTATTCACTCATATCAAGGCGTACAAGCGCATCTTCAGAATCGAATAATTCTTTTGCTAAAACTTTCGCCAATTGTGTTTTACCCACACCAGTTTGTCCAAGGAAAATAAATGAACCAATTGGTTTGTTTGGATCTTTTAAGCCAGCACGATTACGTTGAATAGACCTTGCAATTTTTAATACCGCTTCGTTTTGTCCAATTACCTTATTTTGAATAAGTTGTGGTAAGTTAGCTAATTTATTACTTTCAGTCTGTGCGATACGATTAACTGGGATTCCAGTCATCATAGAAACCACATCAGCAACGTTATCTTCAGTAACTTGGATACGGTTGTTTTTAGAATCTTCTTCCCACATTTCCTGTGCGATAGCCAAGTCTTTTTCTAATTTTTTCTCGTCATCACGAAGTTTAGCAGCTTCTTCGTATTTCTGTCTTTTTACTACAGAATTTTTCAATTCGCGGACTTCTTCCAATTGACGCTCTAAATCCAATATTTGCTTAGGAACATCAATGTTGGTGATGTGTACACGTGAACCTGCTTCGTCAAGAGCATCAATAGCTTTGTCTGGTAAGAAACGCTCAGACATGTATCTGTTTGTTAATTTCACACAAGCTTCAATCGCAGCATCGGTATAAGTTACGCTGTGATGATTTTCGTATTTATCTTTGATATTATGCAAAATGGTAATCGTTTCTTCTACTGAAGTAGGATTTACAATTACTTTTTGAAATCTTCTTTCTAAAGCGCCATCTTTTTCAATATACTGACGGTATTCATCCAGTGTTGTTGCTCCAATACATTGAATTTCACCACGCGATAAAGCAGGTTTAAACATATTTGAAGCATCTAGAGATCCAGTTGCACCTCCAGCACCTACAATAGTGTGAATTTCATCAATAAAAAGAATAATATCATCGTTCTTTTCCAGTTCGTTCATAACGGCTTTCATGCGTTCTTCAAACTGACCACGGTATTTAGTGCCAGCTACAAGGCTAGCTAAATCTAAAGTAACTACGCGTTTGTTGTAAAGAATTCTAGAAACTTTTTTCTGAATAATACGTAATGCCAATCCTTCAGCAATTGCAGATTTACCAA
>JBDTNG010000011.1:0-5716 GCA_039933895.1 Flavobacterium sp.
TTATTTTCTATCTTCGTTTCGACAGAAAAAAGCTGTTTTAATCCCGATAGCTATCGGGACCCTGCCCGCTTAAAGCAAGAGAGCATAGATTGAAGTTGCCTTAGAATTATCTTTAAAAAATGAAAAAACTATATAATTCACTTGGTCAAGAACTAAAATCATACAAACCATCTGAAATGTCAAATAACCGCATCAATTTGAAAGAATTACCAAATAACATTTACTATTTGCAAATTATTATTGGTGGAAAAAAATAACAAAAAAGATAATTAAAAAATAATGATTCAATGGAATTTGAAGTACTTACTACCAAAAGATTATTTTTAAGAAAACTTACACCAGAGGTATTTGCTTATTTATTCGAAAACTATTCCAAAGACGAAATCAAAACCCAGCTGGGACTAACAACTGATGAGGAATTTATTAAAGAAAAAGAAAAACATCAAGGCGGTTACACCACTTATGACAGATCGATTTTATCTTTTCTACTCATACTAAAAGAAAATAATGAAACCATTGGAAGATGTGGTTACCATAATTGGTATTCAGACCATTATAAAGCGGAATTAGGATATGCTTTAAGCAAAAATGAATACAAAAGAAACGGATATATGGGTGAAGCTGTTAAAGCAGTTCTTGAGTATGGCTTTAATACAATGCATTTGAATAGAATCGAAGCATGTGTTGGTCCAACAAATATTGCATCACAAAGTATAATTATAAGTAATGGATTCATACAAGAAGGCTATTTGAGGCAACATTTCTTAAGAGATGGAGAAATGCAGGATTCATTAATTTTTTCTTTGCTTAAAGAAGAATATGAAACGACCAAAAGCCGCTAAATTTTATCGTTGGTTTTTAGTAACCGGAGCTACTATTTTATACCTTCGTTCGGAAGAAAAAAGATTACTTCAATCCCCATGAAGAAGCGAAATGTTAACATACCTATGAAAAAACAAACTTTAGTTATTCTGTTTATATTTTTTTCTGCTTTTTGTTGGTCACAGCATTATGAAAAAGTAGATTCTATTGTTTTAAGGTATCCTAAAAAATTTAGCTCAACTTTAAAAATAGCCAATCAAATATCTTCTGATTTTTCTAATGATCATGATAAGGTAAGGGCAGTTTATACATGGATTACAAATAATATTATTTACGATCCATCCGAATTTGCAGATTACGCTATCCAATATTCCACAGAAGCTGAACGTGACAAAGCAGAGAATGAATTCAGAAAAAAACTATCATCAAGAGTTTTATTAAAGAGCAAAGCTGTTTGCGAAGGCTACACGACATTATTTGCAGTAATCTGTGACAATCTGAATATTAAATCTAAAATAGTAAGAGGAGGCTCTAAAACGCTTGTGAGTGATATAGGGAAACCATATTCCTCAAACCATACCTGGAATATTGTAGTAATTGACAATAAAGAGTACCTCATAGATGTAACTTGGGGTGCAGGATCATATGAAGATCGTTTCGTTAAAAAAATCGATTATTCTTATTTTTTAACTGATCCAAAACAATTTATAAAAAATCATTACCCTGATGACTACCAAAACGCTCTTTTAAAAGAAAAAATAGAGAAACAAGAATTTTTAAACGCTCCTGTTATTCATAATTTTGACTTTGAACTTATATATCCAATAAATGGAATTATAAAAAAACGGGAAGCAGGCCAGATTAAATTCAAATTTTTAACTCAGAAAAAAGTGAATTCAATTTTATATAATATTGACAGAAAAACTTACATTATTAAAGAATTTAAAAATAACGGAAGTTTAGAATTTGTAATAGATTTATCCAAACTAAAAAATGGAAAGGAATTAATACTGTTTTTTGACCAAAAGGAAATAGTTGACTTCAAACTGGAATAAATACTTATGGGAATTTTAGCTGCTATTTTGCAGATCGACAATTAAAAAATAAAAATCAAAAAATACAGAAAAACACATTAATGGAAAAATATATTTCATCAACAGACAACGTAAACATTCATTATAAAGAAACAGGAAAAGGAAACATTGCTATAGTTTTTGTACACGGTTGGCTTGGAAACGCAAATTGGTGGAACAGTCAAGAAGCTTTCTTCAAAGAAAAATATAATATAGTTCAAATTGATTTAGGTGGGCACGGAAAATCGGGCAAATCAAGACAGAATTGGACTGGCGAACAATATGCAGACGATATAAAAGCTGTTATAAATCAACTTAATTCGTCGGAAATTATACTTGTTGGTCATTCTATGTCGGGCGCTTATGTTCTTGAAGCCTCAATAAATTCACCTAAAGTAAAAGCTATTCTTTTGGTTGATACTTTAAGAGATTTAGACCAAGTGTTTACATCTGAACAAGTTGAAGAGTTAGTCTTTAGCGATTATCGAAAAGATTATAAATCAGCGATTGAAAACGTTCTTTCCAGAGATATTTTTGTTGAAGAAACACCTCTGATTGTAAAAAATCAACTTCAAAACGAATTCCTTCAAAATGAATCAGAATTGGCCATAAATGCACTGAAACCTTTATATGAAATGGATATTCGCAAAATGGCAAAATCCGTTGCAGTTCCTGTGAGAGCCATTAATTCTGAAAAATCACCAACAAATATTGAGAATAATCGAAAGTATTTTAAGAACTATAGTTACAGAATCATTACTGGAACTGGTCATTATCCAATGCTCGAAAAACCTGATGAATTTAATATCATAATGAACGAGTTACTTGAAGAATTAACTGCATGCTATATGTAATTTTACAATAAAAAAATTGCGAAAATGAGAAATTTTTTTATCCTAATTATTCCAATTTTACTTTTAACAAACTGTAAAAATTCACCTGAAGAAAGTGTTTCAGAAAACAGTAGAATGGAATTAGTTCCTGAACCTGATAAAGCTGAAAGATTAAGATATGAAGCAATTCAGAAACTTAAAAATTCAGATTGCGTATTAGAAAATCCTGATGTTTCATTGTATGGAATTGAATTGCGAAATGCTGAAAGCGCCACTTCAATAATTGGTGATACTGACATCAAAGATCAATTTGACCAATATCATTATTATTCAAATTTAGAAAGTGAAACTTTGACTTTAACGCAATATCCAGGTGATGGAAAATTTCAAATGTCAATATTTAAAGTAGAATATTCTAATAAAGCATCTTTAGGATATAAAAAGCTAAATATTGATTCCTTTGAAACAGGAAAAGGGATAAAATTAGGAATAAATAAAAAACAAATAATTGAAAAATTTGGTAATTGTTATGCTCCACTTGATAGCACCAAAGGTTATATTGAATTGTATTATCGAATTGAATCACCAAAAAATTCAAAAACTAAATTATTAAGTAAATATAATATGCCAATATATTATGCAAGTTATAAATTGTGGAAAGATAAACTTCAGAAATACGAATTTGGATTTGAATATCCATAAAGTAACTATATAACAAAATACATGTATGTATTACTTTACTTCTAATCTATTTTTTTGGTAATGAAAATGAAGTTAGATGTTTATTGTTCGTAATTTCAATGTTTGCTGTGATTTGGAAAACTGAACGACTAAAAACGGTTCAGCATCCCAGTTGAATTTAAAAAAAGCAACATTTTATTTCATATCTTAGTTCTTTAGAAAAAAGATTGCTTCAATATCAATAGCTATCGGGATTGAAGCAACCATTGTCACTAATTTCAGAACTATGAAAATAAACAAAACAAGCAGGACAGCTCAATATATGGCACTGTTTAGAGCATTAGAAAGTCAACGCAATTCAAATGACCGTTTGTTTTATGATCCCTATGCCATTCATTTTCTGGAACCTAAATTGAGGTTCGCAGTGCATATGTCTAAAAATCCTTTCATTAGAAAATATGTTAGTAAAGTAATACAGAAAAAAATTCCCGGAGCATTTTCTTCCGGATTAGCCAGAACAAAATATATTGATGATTTATTGCAAATGTCAATTGCTGATGGTGTGACACAAGTAATGATTTTAGGTGCTGGTTTTGACACAAGGGCTTTACGGCTTGATTTCCTGAATTTAACGCCTACAATAGAAATTGACCATCCTAACACTTCAGATTTTAAAATCCGAACATTTAAAAAACGAATTGGGGAACTTTCAAAAAATATCACTTATTGTCAAACTGACTTTAACGAACAAAGTCTCGATCAATTAGCAGAAGAAACAATTTTGATTTTACAAAACCTACAACGGTTATATGGGAAGGTGTAACCAATTATCTAACCGCTGATGCCTTAAGTAATACATTTACATTTATTTCCAAATTCCCAAAAGGCAGTTATGTCATCTTTACCTATATTCACAAAGAAATTCTTCTCAACCCTGCTTCATTTTTGGGAGGTGAAAAACTGTTGAAAGATTTGGAAAAATTGGAAGAGCGATGGACATTTGGTTTTATGCCTGAAGAATTGTCTACCTATTTGACTCAGTTTAATTTATCACTTATAGAAGATTTAGGTGCTGTAGATTATCGTAAAAAATACTTGCCAAATAGAAATGAAGATGGTTATGAATTTTATCGAGTGTCAATAGCAAAAAAGTGAGGCTGCTACAGCTTACAACTATGTCTCGAGATTGTTGTTTTAGTAGAATTATCCTTTTAAGTAAAATAATAATAACCCCTAAGTAAAATATATGTCTAAAGTAAATTTTTATTCGTTGTTTATCCATTGCGTAGTGATCTTATTCGCAATAAATGTTACTGCACAAAAAACAGAAAAAGATAAAGGGCAAAGTGATTTTGATTTTGAAATCGGAAATTGGCATACCAAATTAAAATTACTGAAAAGTCCATTATTAGGTTCAACCACATGGATTGATTATGAGGGAACTTCAATAGTAACAAAAGTTCTTGATGGTAAGGCTAATTTGGTTGAACTAAAGGTTTCTTGTTCGACAGGACATATTGAAGGTCTTAGCTTGAGACTTTTTAATCCAGAGACAAATCAATGGAGTTTGAATTTTGCAAATATTAGAGATGGCCTGCTAACTATACCCGCAGTTGGTAGTTTTAAAGATGGGCAAGGAGAATTTTATAATGAAGATACTTTTAATGGAAAGAAGATTCTTGTTCGGTTTATCATTTCAAAAATCACGTTAAATTCATGTCATTTTGAACAAGCATTTTCAAGTGATGATGGAAAAACTTGGGAAATAAACTGGATTGCTGACGACACGAGAATGACGAAAAAAGGTAATTAATTTCTGAGTAAGCTGGTACTCTCATCGAACACACAATGACAAAAAATTTTAGACTGCTTTGAAAATAATTGTATAAAAATTTGCGAAACCGAAAAGTTGCACATATATTTGCAACTGATTAGTTTCATTTAAATAATTACAAAATGAGAAGAGATGTTTTTCAAGCTATTGCCGACCCAACTCGCAGAGCAATAATTACACTAATTGCGTTACAAGCAATGACACCAAATGCCTTAGCTGAACATTTTGACACGACGCGTCAGGCCGTCTCAAAACATTTAAAAATTCTTACCGAATGTGAGTTAATTACACAAGAACAACAAGGCAGGGAAATATACTACAAACTTGAAATTGAAAAAATGAAAGAGATTGACAAATGGCTTGAACAGTTTAGAAAAATTTGGGAAGAGCGGTTTAATCAACTTGACCAGGTATTATTAACAATTAAAAAACAAAAGAAATGAAAAACAATTTGCAATTTGACTTTACAGTTG
>JBDTNG010000012.1:0-10012 GCA_039933895.1 Flavobacterium sp.
CAGAAAGTTTAGGAAAATTTGGAGGAGATACAGACAACTGGGAATGGCCACGTCAAACTGCCGATTTCTCTATGTTTAGAGTTTACGCTGACAAAGACGGAAATCCTGCAGAATATTCTACAAGCAACGTTCCATTACAACCAAAACATTACTTACCTGTTAATTTAAAAGGTGTAAAAGAAGGTGATTTTGCTATGATCTTAGGTTATCCAGGTCGTACTAACCGTTGGATGCCAGCTGGCGGAATCGAGCAAAACGTAAAATTTGCTTATCCTGCTTGGGTTGAAGGCGCTAAAACCGGAATGGATAATATGAAGAAATACATGGACATGAACGATGGACTTCGTTTGGTTTATGCTTCAAAATATGCTTCAACGGCTAATTACTGGAAAAACCGTCAAGGAATGATTGATGCTTTATCTAAATTTGGAACGGCAAAATCTAAAGCGGTTCAAGAAGCTAAATTTGACAAATGGGCCAACTTGCCGGCAAATAAAGCTAAGTACGGAAATGTGGTAGCAACCATCAATAAATTCTATGCTTTAACGAACGAGAAATCTCGTCACGATAATTATTTACAACAATTATTCAGAACTTCAGCTTACGGAACTGTAGGTAGAACGTTAGGAAAACAATTGGATAATTATGTGAAAGGTGATGCTGCAAAACGTGCTGCTTTGGCACCACAAATTACTGAGGCTGCTACAAAAATGTTCGAAGATTTACACATTCCTGCTGAAAAAGACATCCTTGCAGCGCAATTGAAATTGTATGCTACTAAGTCTACTGGATATGCAATTGCTCCAATGGTGAAAAAAATTGGTGATGAAAACAATAACGATTTTACAAAATATGTAAACAATGCTTTTGATTCAAGTATTTTCTCTTCTTTAGACAAAGTAAAAGCCTTTTTACAGACGCCAAGTCAAGAGGTTTTGGATAACGATCCATTGTATACACTTTCTAATGATATGTTAGCTCACTTTACGTCTAAATCGGACGAAATTGCAAAAGCTCAAAATGATTACGGTGCTTCATTCCGTTTGTTAGTTGAAGGTTTGAGAGAATCTAAAATTGGTACAATCAAATATCCAGATGCTAATTCAACGTTGCGTTTAACGTATGGTAAAGTACGTGCATTGCCTGCTGACAAACGTAATCCTGTAAAAATTAACAATTATACTACGTTAGACAGTCAAGTTAAAAAATACAAAAAAGGTGATGAAGAGTTTGATTTGCCTACCAAAGTTCTTGATATGGCTAAAAACAAAGATTACGGTCGTTATGCTGATAAAGACGGTTCGTTACACGTGAATTTCTTGACTGATAATGATATTACAGGAGGAAATTCAGGTTCGCCAGTATTGAACGGAAAAGGAGAATTAATCGGAATCGCTTTCGACGGAAACATTGAAGCAATGGCTGGTGATGTGATCTTTGATCCTAAATTGCAAAGAACAATCAATGTTGATATTCGTTATGTATTATGGGTTATCGAAAATTTCTCAAATGCAAAACACATTGTTGATGAAATGACTTTGGTGAAATAATCTCCATTGAAATAAAACATTTTCAAAATAAATTAAAACCGACTTATATATTTAAGTCGGTTTTTTATTGAAAGCATTTCTTTACTTTTACAGTACAATCTGATTAAAATAATGAAAAGAATAATTCTGCTGTGTTGTTTGATTTTTCTAGTTTCCTGTAAAAAAAACCAAACACCCGATGTTTCATTTTACTTTTGGAAAACCAATTTAAAACTAACTGCCTTCGAAAAAAAGACACTTCAGGAAAACGAAGTGTCAAAGTTATATGTAAGGTATTTCGATGTGGGATTAACCGATAGAAAGCCATTTCCTGTCGCACCAATTTCCATCAATGAAAATCTAGAAAAATTAAAAATTGTTCCTGTGGTTTTCTTTAAAAATGAAGTGTTTTTGGATCAAGAAATCAATATAGAAACATTGGCACAAAATGTTTTAAACTTGATTTGCCAGATTAATGCCAAACATAAAATTGCAATCAATGAAATTCAAATCGATTGCGACTGGTCCTTAAAAAGTCAACCCAAATATTTTGAATTTATTGAAAAAATGAAAAAGAAATCGGGTTGTAAAATATCAGCAACCATACGTTTACACCAAATAAAATACAGTGAACAAACTAAAATTCCCAATGTAACTACTGGCGTACTTATGTTGTACAATATGGGAAAATTAGCCGCCGATGATAAAAACTCGATTTACGATGCACAAGTAACTGAACAATATATTAAATCATTGAAAAAATATCCGCTATCTTTAAAGGTGGCATTGCCTATATTTTCTTGGGCTATTCAGATTAGAAATAATCAGGTAGTAAATTTAATAAGCAAAGTAAATAATAGTAATTTTACTTCCGACAAGAATTTTGTAAACTATAAAGACAATTTTTTTAAAGTAAAGGAAAACACCTTAAAAATGGGGCTTTACTTTAAGAAAGGTGATGTTATTAAAATAGAAAATGTCTCGAAGGAAAACCTCAAAGAAATGATGAAGCAATTGCATCAGAATTTGAAAACAACACCCGAAGAGATTATTTATTACGATCTCGATGAAATTAATTTAAAACAATACTCGAATGATTCCTCTTTTTTCAAGAAATGCAATAGTTGGTTTTAGTACACTTTTTTTATCTGTTGTTGCAATTTATTCTTTTTGTAGCGATTATGGTTGGGAAGATGAAGGAAAATACAATTCAAATTTTACCCCCGAAACATTTGTAGATCAATCCTACAGACCTTTGTTTTTGTCGAGCAATATCTTTTACGGAGATAGTGGTTTTGATAACGGTCATAATTCTCGTTTTAACGAATCGATGGTGAAAGACTGGGAAGGTTATTTAGGGAAATCTATGAATCCTACTGATATTAAATATTTTGTGGTCAATGATTCTTCGTACAACGATATGGTGGCGATTAACAGAGCCATTTTAGCTAAGAAAGAGGTTGCCAAATGGAAATCAAAGTTTAATATCAAGGACCCAAAGGTTATTGGTTTTTTCGATTTTCTAAACACGGCGAAATTTGTTGAGAAGTATTCAACGGTTGTTCCAAGTTGGAATTACAACACAGATAGTTATAATAAAACAGAAAGCTTGTCTGTTTTACAAGCCAAAAAGGTTGAAAAAAAATACACCGATTGTAAAGATCATTTTTTAAAGAATCGTTTTTGGTTTCAAGCCATGAAAGCCAATTTTTATAGTGACAATAACAATAATGCTACCTTATTCTTTAATAAAACACAAGCGGAAATTGCGAGAAATACTTTGTATTATAGGGGTTTGTCTTACATTGCTGGAATCTCGTATAAGAACAAACAGTATTCAACTTCAAATTTCTTATATAGTATTGTTTTTGATAATTGCCCAGAATTAAGAGTGGTTACCGCTTATAGTTTTCATCCACAAGCTCAAAAAGATTTTGATTTGTCACTGCAAATGGCCAAAACCGACAAACAAAAAGTCGCACTTTGGACACTTTACGGTTATTATGCTGATGCCACTGAAGCCGCTCAGAAGATGTACGCACTCGATCCCAAAAGCGAACATTTGGATTTGATGCTGACCCGAATAATCAATGGAGAAGAAAACAAACTTAATGCGATTTCGTATAAAACAATCGAAGAATATAGAAAGATTGTTAAAGACAAGTTGAGTAAAAATGTATACAGTTTAGTCACTACAATTGCTCAAAATAAAAATACTTCAAAGCCATATATGTGGGATATCGCCGCAGGTTATTTGGAAATTTTCAATCAGGACTATAAAAAAGCGAGTCAATATTTTGATTCAGCTGAAAAAACAATGCCTAAAACGAATTTATCTCAAAGCCAACTTCGCTTAATTCGTTTGGTCAATACGCTGTCTTCAACAAATAAAATGAATAATAAATCGGAGAAAGAATTACTTCCGGAATTAAACTGGTTGTACAATCTCAACAAAGAATATGGTTATTCGTCTGATTTCAGATGTGGAAAAGCAATCAATTGGAGTAAAAACTACATTTCGATTCTTTATAAATCACAAAATGATTTGGTGATGAGTGAGTTTTTCTCAAGAAATTGGGATTTTTATTTGAATCCAAAGCTATTGGAATCGATGAAATCGTTTTTGGAGAAGAAAAGCAAATCACCTTGGGAAAATCTGGCCATGAGTATCTATGATGTTACTTTGGATGATATTTATGAATTTCAGGCTGTAAAGTTGGCGTATCAAAATCAATTGGATAAAGCCATTCCGTTGATGGAAAAAGCAGGAAAGAATAAAGAGGTGGTTTTATTGGGCAATCCTTTTAATGGTAAAATTCAGGATTGTCATGATTGTGATCATGCAGCCGAACAGAAAATCAGATATTCAAAAATCGATTTTCTTAAAAAAATGCAGGAACTTCAAAAGAACATCAGTCAGAAAAAAGATGTTTATAACAGTAATTTATTACTAGCAAATGCTTTTTACAATATGTCATTTTATGGAAACGCCAGGGTTTTTTATGGAGGAAATATCACGAATCAATACGGTTACGATATCGACGACCAATACAAATCGCTTCTGTTGAATAATGAGATAGCTAAAACATATTATCAAAAAGCATTTGAAGCAGCTCAGGATAATGAACAAAAAGCAAAATGTGTCTTTCTTTTAACGAAAATTGAACGTAATGCCTTTTATTTAACGTCCGAATTTGTTTATGACACTACCGATTTTAAAGCTTTTTTCGGGTATGAAAAATTAAAAAAGGAATATGCACAAACACAATATTACCAAGAGGTGATTAACGAATGTGGCTATTTTAAAAAATATGCGGAAAAGTAATTCATGATGAAACAACTTCTATTCTTTATTTTATTTCCGATGTGCCTTTGGTCGCAAACCAATTTCGAAAAAGCAGTACAGTTATTCGAACAGAAAAAATACGCTTCAGCGGAACCTCTTTTTGAAAGTAATTTAAAACAAAAACCGAATGATTTCAAAACGGTTGAATACTTAGGAGACATTGCAGCCTATCAAAAGCAATGGGACACTGCGATTGGCTATTATACAAAGCTAAAAACACAGTTTCCTAAGAACGCCAATTACTATTACAAATTTGGAGGTGCCTTGGGGATGAAAGCCAAAGAGTCAAATAAATTCAAAGCATTATTGATGGTCGATGATGTAAAAGTAGCTTTTGAAACTGCGGCCAAATTAGATTCAAAACACATTGATGCGCGTTGGGCCTTAGTGATTTTGTACATAGAATTGCCTGGACTTGCAGGTGGTAGCGAAGCAAAAGCACGAAATTATTCGGATGAATTAATGCAGCTTTCCAAAGTAGATGGCTATTTGTCGAGAGGTTATATCGCCGAATATTTCAGTCGTTATAATGAAGCTGAAAAAGATTATATCAAAGCAATCGACATAGGCCAGTCTAAAACCTGTTATGATAAATTAGCCGATTTGTATAAAAACAAGATGAATTCGCCCGAAAAAGCGAAACAAATATTAGATTTGTATCAAAAGAAAAAAACATAAAAATAAGTTGTAGATTTTAGTCTCTGCAATTCATAACTTAAACATATGAGAACTCATTTTATAGCCATTGGCGGTGCAGCCATGCACAATTTAGCATTAGCATTACATTCAAAAGGATATCAGGTTACAGGTAGCGATGATGCTATTTTCGAACCTTCAAAATCAAGATTAGAGAAAAAAGGTTTGTTGCCGGAAACCTTAGGTTGGTTTCCTGAAAAAATCACCTCCGATATTCAAGCCATTATTTTAGGAATGCATGCCAAAGCTGATAATCCTGAATTGTTAAAAGCAAAAGAATTAGGATTGAAAATCTATTCGTATCCTGAATTTTTATACGAGCAATCTAAAAATAAAACCAGAGTAGTTATTGGTGGTTCCCACGGGAAAACAACTATTACTTCCATGATTTTACATGTCATGCATTACCATAATATCGAAGTCGATTACATGGTAGGTGCACAGTTAGAAGGTTTCGATACAATGGTGCATCTTACAGAAGAAAATGATTTTATCGTTTTAGAAGGCGATGAGTATTTGTCTTCGCCAATAGATCGTCGTCCAAAATTTCATTTATACCAACCTAATATTGCTTTAATCTCTGGAATTGCCTGGGATCATATTAATGTGTTTCCAACGTATGAGAATTATGTTGAACAGTTTGAGATTTTCATCCAAAAGATTACTAATGGTGGAATTTTGGTGTATAATGAAGATGATTCAGAAGTAAAACGTGTTGCTGAAGCTTCTACCAATCCTATCAGAAGATTACCATACCATACGCCAGCTTATACAGTTGATAATGGCGTGACTTTATTAGATACTCCAGAAGGACCAATGCCTATTGAGGTTTTTGGGGCGCACAACCTGAATAACTTGGCTGGTGCCAAATGGATTTGCCAGAACATGGGTGTAGATGAAGCCGATTTCTACGAAGCTATTGCAAGTTTCAAAGGTGCTTCAAAACGTCTGGAAAAAATTGCGGAAAGCAAAACCAAAGTAGCTTATAAAGATTTTGCGCATTCACCAAGTAAAGTGGCTGCAACCACAAAAGCAGTCAAAGAACAATATCCTAACAGAAATGTAGTGGCTTGTTTAGAGTTACATACATACAGTAGTTTGAATGCTGAATTTCTAAAAGAATACCAAGGTGCTTTGGCTTTTGCCGATGTTGCTGTGGTTTTCTATTCTCCCGATGCAGTTAAAATCAAACAACTGGAAGAAGTAACTTACGAGCAAATCGCCAAAGCCTTCAACCGTGAAGATCTAATCATTTATACAAATCCAGCCGATTTTAAAGATTATTTATTCAATCTTAATTTAGAAAATTCTGCTTTGCTGTTAATGAGTTCTGGGAATTATGGTGGTTTGAATTTTGATGAAGTAAAAGCATTAATCAATTAGAAGTATTTCCAAAGTCTGTAATTTTCAATTTTAAATAATCAATGAAACCCATTTCAAAACTTAAAATCACACTATTTTTTTTGCTTTTTGTAAATACTCTCTTCTCACAAACGCAAGAACCAAAACTGATAATAACACATCTAACAGGCGATTTTTATATTTACACCACCTATAATAACTACAAAGGCACAAAAGTGCCAGCGAATGGAATGTATGTTCTAACCAATAATGGCGCAGTAATTTTAGATTCTCCCTGGGACGAAACGCAATTCCAGCCTTTGCTCGACAGCATCAAAGTCAAACACAATAAAAATGTCGTGATGTGTATTGCCACACATTCTCACGAAGACCGAACTGCTGCGCTTACTTATTACAAAGGAAAAGGAATTAAAACCTATACGACAAAACAAACCGACGAAATCAGTAAAAAGAAAGAAGGAAACAGAGCCGAATTTTTAATTGAAAAAGATACTGTGTTTTCTATTGGAAATCACAAATTTCAAACCTATTATGGTGGAGCAGGGCATGCCCCAGACAATATTGTTATCTGGTTCGGAAAAGAAAAAATATTATATGGAGGTTGTTTAATTAAAAGCGTAGAAGCATCCGATTTAGGTAATTTAGGTGATGCGAATGTGCCAGAGTGGGAGAAGACCCTCAAAAAACTGCAAAGCAAATTCCAAAAACCAAATTTCATAATTCCAGGACATCAAAGATGGAATAGTACAAATTCCATAAACCATACCTTGAAATTAATTCGTCAGTATAATTCGGAAACTAAAAAATAAATAAAGAATTGGAGTTTATAAAAAGGTTAATAAATTAATCTTTATTTAAAAAAAGAAAATATGCAAATATTAAAACAGAAAAGACTTTTTCACAAAAGAGAGTTTGAAATTTTAGAATCAAAACTATATTATAGAGAAAAAACAATTGGAAAAAGTGATAGTGATGTAAAAATTCCTTTTGAAGAACTTTCATCACATAAATCAATAAGAACAACTTCAAGTGTAGTTTACTTATGGTGCTTTTTGGGTGCTTTTTTTTTAGGATTGATAGCTTTTTCAAGCAGAAATGATAAAGATACGGATCCCGATACATGGATAGTTTTTGCTCTATTAGGTTTTGCTGCTTTAATTGCTTTTTTTATTAATCAAGAAAACTCATGGAAAATAAAAGTGACTAATGGCACTTTTGTTTTTTTATACAAAAATAAACCAAATGAAAAAGAAGTAAATGAATTCATAGACAATCTCTTTTTAGCTAGAAATAAATATTTGAGAGAAACTTATATGAAATTTGATAGAAATTTGAACTATGAAGATTTATATAAAGACTTAAAATGGCTTAGATATGTTGAAGCTATTACTAAAGAAGAATTTGATGATAAATATGATGAGTTAAAAAAAGTATTCAAATATGACAAAAAAACAATTGGATTTGATAGATAAAGCATATTAATGCTAAATAACAAGATTTTTTGTCCGTGCCTACAAAAGAAATAAAAATTTAAGTTACATCTACAAATTCCATAAACCATACTCTAAAATTAATTCGTCAGTACAATTCGGAAGCCAAAAAATAACCGGTGCAACTCGTTCTCAAAGCGGTGCAATTCAATTATTACCCGGTGCAAGTCATTCCTGAAGCGGTGCAAGCCGAAAAATAACCGGTGCAAGTCAATTATAAGCCGGTGCAGATTGTTTTTTAAGCGGTGCAGAGACAAATATAATCGGTGCAAGTCAATTATAAGCCGGTGCATGTCAATCTCAAGCGGTGCAAATTCAAAATGAGTCGGTGCAACTCGTTCTTGATTCGGTGCAACCACCTAACAATAGAAATAACAGCTTAAACCTATTTCACATAGTTGAAATGCCCCACAATCGCATACTTAAACAAACAGTCTTCTAGAACTTGTCCGCCACCCACATTATGAACAATCATCGGTCGTTTTCCATCCAATGATTTTTTGTTTGTGATAATACCAATGTGCGGCAAGTCACCGTTAATCATCCAAGTCACGATTTCTCCTGTTTTATAATCGTTTGGATCTTCAGAAACAGATAGTTTTTCTCCTTTTCTGGTAAAAAAAGTTTCCAAATTCGGAACTCTTCTATGATCAATATTCGTGTCTGTGGTTTTCAGCCCCCATTTTTTTAAATTGGGATACAAAGAAAAATTAGCTTTTAAGTCTTCATGAACTTCCTTCTGTAAATCGATACCCAGTTTTCGGTAAGCACGAATAATGACATCAGTACAAACGCCTTTATTGGCAGGAACATCACCGTTGGGATATTTAATAGCAATATAACTTGGGTCATAAGCGATGTTTGGATCTACAATTGAAATGGCAGCGTCAGAAAGTTTTTCTCCAAAAGTTTGTGAAGTTGTTATCACTTCTTCATTCGGAATATCGATTGTATTGCTTTTTTGACTGCAGGTAAAAAAGGTAAGCGCAAACAGAAGAAAGTGAAATGATTTCATTATTTTAGTTTTTTATTACAACGCCAGAATTAATATTATAATTGTATACGCCATGTCACAAACCACTTTCTCCATTAAATATTGGGCAGAAGACGATCAGCCACGAGAAAAACTAATGCTCAAAGGGAAATCTGTTCTAAGTGATGCCGAATTAATCGCTATTCTTATCAGTTCCGGAAATCGAAACGAAAGCGCCGTCGAATTGTCCAAACGAATTTTAGCCTCAACCGATAATAATCTGAATGTTTTAGGAAAATTAACCGTCAAACAACTGATGGTTTTCAAAGGAATTGGGGAAGCCAAAGCTGTTTCCATTGTAGCTGCTATGGAGTTAGGACGCCGTCGCAGAACTGAGGATGTTTTAGAACTCCAAAAAATAACGTCAAGCAAAGCAGTGTTCGAAATTATGCAGCCTCTTATTGGCGAATTGCCACACGAAGAATTTTGGGTGCTGTTTCTTAATAAAAGTGACAGTATTTTTCAAGAATAGGGTGTGTCAATTAACAGTACTCTTTCCACAAGCTTGCGGAAAAGGCTCATCTAATAATACAACTAACAACGACATTATTGTTGA
>JBDTNG010000013.1:0-13992 GCA_039933895.1 Flavobacterium sp.
GATCAGGAAGAGGAAAATCGACTTTTTTCAAAGCATTAACTGGACTGGTTCAACCCAATTCCGGAAAAATTTTAATCAAAGATTTCGAAAGCAAAGAAATCGATGCTGCTAAAAATGTGAACGAAGGTGATATCGGTTTTGTTGACCAAAAATATACTTTGTTCAGGCATAAAACGGTGCTACAAACCTTAAAATTTGCGTTGAGAAAAAGCACTTTATCTGAAACCGAAAAAGACAATAAAATTAAAGACTATTTGAAAGAATGGGGCTTAGAAGCTTGTAAATACAAATATCCAAACGAACTTTCCGGCGGACAAAGACAAAGAACTGCGATTATCGAACAGTTGTTTTCATCAGATAAAATGCTTGTCATGGACGAACCTTTTTCTGGTTTGGATATTGGAAATATTGAAGAAGTAAAAAAATCATTTGAATTATTAAGCACTTCAAATGATTACAATACGGTTATCTTTTCGACACATGATATTGAATTGGCAATCGAATTGGCACAATCAATTTATGTAATTGGATTTCCAACAGTAAACGGGAAACAACAAAATTATGGAAGTATTGTCGCCAAATATGATTTGCGAGAAATGGGAATTTGCTGGAAAGAACGTTGTGAAGACCACGAAAAATTATACAAGGAAATTGCACACCAAATGATGAATTCTTAATTCAGATAAATGCTAACATCTCTTTTCTTAGAAGAATTACAACAAGAAACCATCGCTATTTTAACGCTTTGTAAAGAATTAAATAAAGATACGGTCTTCGTTCAAAAAATAAATGCCTTCGTTAAAACAAATTCATCCAATGAATTATTGTTAAAAACGGAACACTTTTTTATTGCTGATTTAATTTCATTATATGAAAACGCAAATGAAAAAGAAACCGAAAAATCCCAATTCACGTTGGCGTATTATTATGATGTTTTGAGAAATAATCATTTTGCTGATAAAACCCAAATGAGCAAATTGAATCAATTGTTGGTTACAGATGAGTTTAAAAATCATCTAAAAAAAATAAAAACCAACAACAAAATACCTTCTGATAATTTAAAGCAAGGCTATTTTTTAAAAACGGCTTTAACAGAAACCAGAGATCCAAAATTGGCAAAAACCACTGATTTTTTTCAAAAATTCTTGGCTTTTGCCTTTGATTTAAAATCTGGAAATGAAAAATTAAAAACATTAGGATTGGTTCAAACGGAAGTCAAAGCAGATGATGATTCACTCGAAAAAGTGATGAAAGAATTAAACGCGTTAATTGGCCTTGACAATGTAAAAAATGACGTTGCAGAATTAATCAATTTGCTGGAAATTCAAAAGAAACGTTCAGCTGAAGGATTAAAAAATACAGAAATCACTTTGCACACGGTATTTCTTGGTCCTCCAGGAACTGGAAAAACAACGGTGGCAAGACTCTTAAGCAGGATTTTTAAACACTTAGGATTTTTGTCGAAAGGACAATTAATCGAAACCGATAGAGAAGGAATGATTGCTGGTTTTGTTGGACAAACAGCATTAAAGGTTGATAAAGTAGTCGATGAAAGCTTAGGTGGTGTTTTGTTTATTGACGAAGCATACGCCTTAACACAAAATGCATTTGGCAACGACTATGGTGCAGAAGCGGTTAATACTTTAATTAAAAGAATGGAAGACCATCGTGAGGATTTAGCACTTGTGGTGGCAGGTTATACCGAGCCTATGAAGATTTTTGTGGAATCAAATCCGGGATTGCGTTCTAGGTTTAACCGATTTTTTCAATTCCATCATTTTACCTCTTCAGAATTATTTCAGATTTTTGAAGCTATTGCCAAGAAATCGGATTTTGTAATCACTGAAGATGCACAAGAAAAACTAAAGGATACTTTTACCTTACTCCTTGAAAATAAAGATGAAGGCTTTGGAAACGCAAGGGTTGTTCGTAATTTGTTTGAAAAATGCATTCAAAATCAAGCCAATCGAATCATCAAACTGAAAAAATTATCCAGAAAAACATTAAAAACACTTACGGAAGAAGACATACCGGAACCCAAAGACACACAAAAGCAAGCGTCTCTAACAACCGAAGCTGCCAAAGAATAATCTCAAAAAACAAAAGAAATACCTATTTTTGTTTTGAAATAATAATTGAATCCAATTTTGAGCTTATATAAGAACCTTTTCAAACAAACTGCCATTTACGGATTAGCAACAGTGTTGCCCCGAATGATTAGTTTTTTATTAAATCCATTATACGTAAAGGTTTTACCCAAAGGTGAATTTGGAGAGGTCTCCATTGTTTTTGCCTATCTGGTTTTTTTCAACGTTATTCTTTCCTATGGAATGGAAACTTCTTTCTTCCGATTTTATAATCTGGAAGACGATAAAAAAAACGTAATATCTACCACAACCATTTCTCTTTTTTGGTCTTCATTAGGTTTTTTAGTACTGTCATTATTGTTCCGAAATACCATCGCCAGTTGGATTGGTATCAATGCAGAATATGTCACCTACACTTGCTGGATACTAACCTTAGATGCTCTGGCCATTGTGCCTTTTTCCAAACTGAGAGCCACTAAAAGGCCTATGGTTTATGCGGCCATAAAGATCTCAAGCGTAATGGTCAATTTAGGATTGAATGTCTTCTTTTTGTATTTATTGCCTAAAATAGTACAGTCCGATCCAAACAGTTTTTTCAGTACAATTTACCACAGCCACTTCGAAATAGGCTATATTTTCGTTTCAAATCTAATCGCTAGCTTGCTTACATTATTGGTGCTTTCTCCTGATTATTTTAAAATCAAATGGCATTTCGATGCGCTACTCTGGAAAAAAATGATGCAGTATGGTTTGCCCATTCTTATCGCAGGAGTCGCTTTTGCCATCAATGAACATTTCGATAAAATTTTATTGGAAAAAATGCACGTCAGTAAAGCTGAAATTGGTGCGTATTCGGCCTGTTATAAATTGGGCTTGTTCATGGTGCTTTTTAGAACTGCCTATACTTTAGGAATTGAACCTTTTTTCTTCAGTCATGCCGGAAATGAAAACGCACAGCAAACCTATGCAACCGTGACCAAATATTTTGTGATTTTTGGTTCTTTCATTACCTTATTTGTTATTGAATTTGCCGATTTCTTCAAATTATTTTTAGTGCCCAACAGCGATTATTGGGATGCAATGAAAGTTGTCCCGCTAATTGTTTTGGCCAACTTCTTTTTAGGCATTTATACGAATCTTTCGGTTTGGTATAAATTAATTGACAAGACTAAAGTGGGGGCTTATATTTCTATTGTAGGTGCAGCTGTAACCTTAGCCTTAAACTTTCTATTAATTCCAACGATGAGCTATTACGGCTCTGCAATTGCCACTATCGCCGCCTACGGAAGCATGATGTTTATTTCGTATTATTTGGGACAAAAGAAATATCCAATTCCCTATGACATTCAAAAAATATTCAGCTATTTGGGGCTTTCGGTTGTATTTTCAGCAATATCTTTTTACATACCAGCAGTCAGAGAAAATTATTATCTAAAATTTGTGTTGCTGACTTTGTTTTTAACGTTTATTTATCACAGCGAAAAGGCAACATTACTCCGAATTTTAAAAAGAAATTAATATTTTTGAAGCTATTCCCGCTATCCGTTACAATCTGTCATTGCGAGCTTGCGAAGCAATCTCTCTCAGACAGGATTTTCACTACTATCGGGGCTAGGGTATTCAGTTCAAAAGCAGCAGATATTAAAAATTAATTAAATCAAACAAGAGGACAAGATTGCTTCGTTCCTCAAAATGACATACAAGATGCAAATAAAAATCATCAACAAATCACAGCACGAATTACCAAGTTATGAGACCATAGCTTCGGCTGGAATGGATCTACGTGCCAATATTACAGAACCTATTACGTTACAACCTTTGGAAAGAGCATTAGTCAAAACTGGTCTTTTCATCGAATTGCCCATAGGTGTCGAAGCACAAGTTCGACCACGAAGCGGATTGGCCTTCAAAAAAGGAATTACAGTGCTAAATTCTCCAGGAACAGTTGATGCCGATTATCGTGGTGAAGTTGGAGTAATTTTAGTAAATTTATCCAATGAAGCTTTTGTGGTGGAAAATGGCGAACGCATTGCACAACTTATCATCGCCAAACACGAACGTGCCGAATGGCAAGAAGTAACAGTGTTGTCTGAAACCTCTAGAGGTGAAGGTGGTTTTGGAAGTACTGGGGTAAAATAATCCAAATAAGACAGATGAGGAAAAGTATAGTTATATCAATATTTCTTTTTTGTTTACAATTGGTAAACGCACAAGATTCAGCTAAAACCCAATGGATTTTGCATGAAAGTTGCGGTTGTATCAATAAAATCAGCCTGTTCTCAACTATTGACATCAAGAATGACAGTATAAAAAAATGCATCGATTTTGCAAATAAACATGTACAAATTTTAAGTGGTACTGAAGAGAAAGATCTAAACGACAGTTTAAAAAACGGGTTAGCCAACAAAGATTTTACGCTTTTCCAAGAAAAACTTTTAAAGGAATGTGCCTATCTTAAAAAGTTAGTACAGTATGATAACAGTCAATTTAACACTTCTGTTTCAGAGAATAAAAAAGCACTGGATTTCTATAAAAAAGGGGTTCAATATGCTGAGAAAGAACAATGTGATTTGGCTTTAGTCGAATTCAATAAAGCAGTGAAGAAAGATTCTAAACTTGCTTTAGCATGGAACAAAATGGGAATTTGCTATAGGAAATTAAAGAAATATCAGGAAGCTGTAAATTGCTATAAAAAAGTATTAGAATTAGATCCAAAAGGAGACAAAGCGCTGATGAACTTGGGTGTCGCTTACGAAATGCTTCAAGATCATAAATCGGCTTCTGAAGTATATGCAAAGTACATTGAATATTACCCACAAGATCCTGAAGGGTTTTATTGCGCAGCAAGAATGTATTATATCGCTAAAAATTATGAAAAGGGGCTGAATTGTGCTTTTCAGGCCTATTCAATTTATAAAAAAACAGGATCAATTTATATTAAAGATGCCGAAGCCACAATTAGAGGGTTTTATAACGATATGGCAGCACAGAATCAATTAGAAGTATTTAATAAAATAGCAGACAAGTATAACAATAAAACGAATTAAAAGATTGGAAAATCCCCGGTTTTTTAGTTCTTTAAATAAATAAAAATGAAAATAATAGTGCCTATGGCAGGTCGTGGTTCACGTCTTCGCCCACATACATTAACCGTTCCAAAACCATTAATTCCGATTGCTGGAAAACCAATTGTACATCGATTGGTAGAAGATATCGCTGGTGTTATCAATCAAAAAATTGACGAAATCGCATTTATTATCCATAAAGATTTTGGTAAAAAAGTAGAAGAGGATTTAATTGCGATTGCTGAAAAATTAGGCTCTAAGGGGACAATTTATTACCAAAACGAAGCTTTAGGAACCGCACATGCCATTATGTGTGCCAAAGAAAGCATGACCGGACCTATTGTTGTAGCTTATGCTGATACATTGTTTCGCGCTGATTTTACTTTAGATACTTCGGCAGATAGTGTAATTTGGGTAAAACAGGTGGAAGATCCCAGCGCTTTTGGTGTAGTGCAACTTAACGAAAACAACCAGATTGTAGATTTCGTTGAAAAACCTGCTACATTCGTTTCCGATTTGGCCATTATTGGAATATACTATTTCAAATCAGGTGAAGCTTTACGCTCAGAGCTACAATACTTGTTGGATAATAACGTTGTTAAAGGTGGTGAATACCAATTAACAGACGGTTTGGAGAACATGAAACAAAAGGGCATGAAATTTGTGCCTGGTAAAGTAGACGAGTGGATGGATTGCGGAAACAAAAACGTAACTGTAGAGACCAATTCAAGATTGCTTGGGTTTTTGCATACCGACGCAGCACATTTGATAGCGTCGAATGTAAAACAAGAAAATTCAACGATAATCCCACCATGTTTCATTGGAGAAGATGTAATTTTAATTAACGCTACTGTTGGTCCAAATGTTTCTTTAGGAAGAGGAACACATGTTATAGACAGTACGATCAAGAATAGTTTGGTGCAAACACACGCCCACATTAAAAATGCCAGATTAGACAATGCAATGATAGGAAATCACGCTCAGTTTGATGGTAATTTTACAAGTATTAGTATCGGTGATTTTTCAGTTTTAGAATAAAAAAATGAGAAGAAAAGTGTCAAATATAGTAAGATTGGTTGTGGGAATGTTTTTCATTTCGGCCACTGTATTGGCACAAACGGAACCGAATGACGTAGCTTCAGCTGAAGAGCAATTTCAAGATTCTTATTTCGAGTCTTTGAAACATAAAGGAATGGAAAATTATGACAAAGCCATTCTCTCGCTAGAAAAATGCCTGAAGATTCAACCTGAAAATCCAGTGATTTTTCATGAATTAGGAAAAAATTATTTCTTCGAAAAAGACTATATCAATGCTGAAAAAGCATTTTTGAAAGCAACTCAATTGGACACCCAAAACAAATGGTATCTGATCGATTTGTATGAGGTGTATTATCAAACTAAAAATTATATTCAAAGCCTGCAAATTGTTCAAAAAATAATTCCTTTTGATAAAAACTATAAAGAGGATCTGGTTTCGCTTTACATGTACACCCAACAATATGAAAAAGCATTGGTTTTAATCAATGAATTGGATGAGAATGTTGGAAAAACCGCACTTCGTGACCGTTACCGTTTGGAGATTTCTTCCCAAACCAAAACCAATTTGACCGATAAAAACCAACTGGAAAAAGCAATTGAATCAGCACCAAATAACGAAGAAAACTATTTGTCGTTAATTTATATGTATTCGGATAATAAGCAAGAAGAAAAAGCATTGGAAGTGGCTCGAAAATTGGAAAAGAATATTCCAAATTCTGAGTGGGCACAGGTTTTTCTTTTCAAATATTATGTCAACAACAACAATGGTAATGAGGCGGCAAAATCGCTTGAAATGGTTTTGAGTGGTTCTAAAATTGACAAGAAAATCAAATATAGAATGTACAATGAGTTTTTAATTTTTGCTTTAAAAAACCCAACTTTCGAACCCCAATTAAACAAAGCCACCACGTATTTTGAAAATGATTCAGAGTTCAATGTGTATAAAGAAATTGGTAAATTTTATTACAAGAAAAAGAATTGGGATTTAGCCATTAAGAATTTAGAGAAGGCTTTTAAAAGTACAAACAGTGATTTTGAAACCAATGTTTTCCTTTTGGCTTCTTACGAAGAAACCAATAATTTTGAAATATTATCAAAAATCGCAGATGACTTAATTGACACTTTTCCAAACCAACCGGAATATTATTATTTTGCTGGAAAAGGAGCCAACCATCTTAAAAACTTCAAAAAAGCAAAAACATTATTAGAATCAGGCTTGGATAATGTTGTTGAAAATAAAGATTTAGAAATCGATCTTTTAAATCAATTAGCAGAAGTTTCCACAGCTTTAGGAGATGCGAAAAAAAGCAGCGACTATTTGGACAAAGCCAATAATCTTAAAAATAAAAAAGAATAATGCGTAGAATATTTCCCTTACTGTTACTGGCTTTTATGTTTTCGTGCAAATCGAAGCAAAAATTAGTGGCGCCAGAAGTAGGAACAACCACCACTTCAAACGAAACAGTTTCCAATATTGTAAAAAACCATTACGGATTAAAACGTGATTTCAAAACTGCATACATTAAAGCCGATGTTGATTATGTAGATCCAAAACAATCGTTAGGATTGGCTGCTGATATTCGAATAAAAAAGGATGAAATCATTTTGGTTAGTATAAAAATGCTAGGCATAACTATGGCCAAAGCAATGATTACGCCAACTCAAGTGCGTTATTATGAGAAAATAAACGGTAAATTTTTTGAAGGCGATTACAAAACACTAAGCAATTGGTTGGGTGCTGATTTAGATTTCCAGAAAGTTCAAAACCTGCTTATTGGTCAGGCGATGGACGATTTAAACAAAGGAAAATATTCGGTGGTTACCGAAGACAATTCGCCAAAATTAGAAGAAATGGGCGGTGGTAATTTTGCGAAATCGTTTACTTTTGACAACAATTCTTTTTGGTTAAAAAGACAGGAGATAAATCAAACAACACCAGAAAGAAAGCTTTTGGTAAATTATTCAAATTATAAATTGTATCCGGAGTGTGTTTTACCGTTAGAACTCATTATTTTTGCAATTCAAAACCACCAGACAACATCCATTTCGATGGATTATAAAAGCGCTACATTCAATGAAGAGTTGTCTTTTCCATATAGTGTCCCAAGTGGTTACGAACAAATTATAATCAATTAGATAAATTTTAAGAATGCTTAAAAAAATCATATTTGCCATATTATTGCTTTCCGTTACTATGGGTTACGCCCAAGAAGAGGAGCGTCAACGAAAGTTAGAAGCTGAAAAAGAGCGTTTGCAAGAAGAAATCAGACAGCAGGAAAAACTACTTCAAAGTCAAAAAAAGAAAGAGAAATCTGTGGTAAAAGTCGTGGTACAACAAACGACTAAAATTAATTTGCAACAAAAATTAATTAACACCACATCAAAACAAGCTAAGGTTTTAGGGAATAGCATGTACATTAATCAAGTGAAAGTAAACCAACTGAAAAAAGATTTGGTGATACTTAAGGAAGATTATGCGGAAATGATTGTAAAGTCATACAAAAGTCGTTCTGAACAAAGCAAAGCCATGTTTTTATTGTCTTCGGAAAACTTTTTGCAAGCCTACAAGCGAGCGCAATATATGAAGCAGTATTCTAATTTTAGAAGAATGCAAGGTGAAGAAATTAAATCCAAAACAGCCGATTTAGAACAATTCAACAACAAACTTTCGATTCAAAAACAAGAAAAAGTTAAGTTAATAGCCGAAGGAGAAAAGGAAAAACAAGAGCTTGAAAAAGCCAAACAAGAGCAGCAGGTACTTTTAAATTCGATAAAAAAAGACAAAGGCAAAATTATTGCTGATATCAAGAAAAAACAAAAAGAAGCCAAAGCCATTGAGCGACAAATCGAAAGATTAATTCGCGAAGCAATTGCGGCGGCTAACAAAAAAGTAGGTAACACAACCAATACAACTACCTTCGTCTTAACACCGGAAGCCAAAGAATTAGCCAATGATTTTAAATCAAATCACGGTCGTTTGCCTTGGCCGGTTGAAAAAGGTTTGTTGACCAAAAGATTTGGAAAACAACCATCACCACTGGAACCTTCTATTATCATTGAAAGTAGTGGAATAGAAATTTCTTCAGAAAGAGGAGCTAAAGCACGTTCTGTATTTACTGGAGAAGTAAGTGATGTCCAAATGGCTTCAAACGGAACCGCAACCATCATGGTGCGTCATGGAGATTATACGACAACATATTCTAACATTGGAAAGATTTTTGTTAGAAAAGGGGATAAAGTGACCACAAAACAAAGTTTAGGAGAAGTTTTTTACAATCCTATTACTGGCAAAGCGGTTCTAAAATTCCTGATCTTCCAGAATACAACGAAACTCAATCCGCAGTCTTGGATTATGAATATGTAAATAAAAAAAGAGTTCGCAACAGCGAACTCTTTTTTGTTATAAAAATAATGCTTTTAATTCGGTAGCATCTTGTGGATTCATTTTCCCTGCTAAAACCAAACTCAATTGCTTTCTTCGTAAAGCGCCATCAAAGCGTGCTTTTTCTTCTTCCGTTTGTGGTTCGATAGCTGGAACTTCAACAGGACGTCCTGTGTCGTCAACGGCTACAAAAGTATAAATCGCTTCGTTTGCTTTGGCACGAGTCCCAGATTCTCTGTCTTCCACCCAAACATCAATATAGATTTCCATCGAACTTTTAAAACTTCTTGAAACTTTAGATTCTACTGTAACCACACTTCCCAAAGGAATAGCTCTGTTAAAAGCTACGTGATTTACTGAAGCAGTTACTACAATTCTACGAGAATGACGTCTTGCAGAAATACTGGCTGCTCGGTCCATTCTTGCTAGCAATTCACCACCAAATAAATTATTCAGAGGATTTGTTTCGCCGGGCAATACCATGTCCGTTAAAATAGTTAATGAGTCTGAAGGAAATTTTGCGTGCATGTTGTTTTTTTTACAAAGATAAGACGAACGGCAAAATAATTGTAAAAAAAATGCCTTTCAATTTAGAAAGACATTTCAGTATTGTTATAGCTCTTCGATGAGTAACCAGGCGTCTTTGTTTTCTGTTTTTTGTATTTGAGTCATTTTGTATTGTGCTTCTGTATACGTAGCAAAACTTCCATACAAAACAGGAATTAATCCGTGTTTGTTTTTTTCTAAAATTCTGGCGCTATAACCTTCCCCAGTTAATTTATCAAAAATTTGCTGCGCGTTACTTTCATTTCTAAAAGCACCGGCTACGATATGAAACGGCAATGTTTTTTCTTTAATATTCAATACAATTGGTTCAGGAGAATTATTGATAAAGAAAGTAGCTTCCTGAATTTTATTTTGTACTTCTTTCTGAACTTCAGATTGTACTAACAACGTTTCAGATTGTTCCGTTTGTGTGATGTAAGATTTATAACCAAATCCAGCAACGCCAAGAGATAAGAGAAAAACAGCAGCATATTTCAAATAAGAAGCTCCATTGATGCTTCTTTTTTCTGGTGTAAATTGAATTGGCGCTTTCTCTTCAAGGGCTTCCACTTGTTGTTTGTATTCCTCACGTTTGATGGTTGGAGAAACAAAAGAACTTAATCCAAAAGCATCAGTCAAATAATTTAAATGTTTTGAAGGTTCAAAGACCAGATTATTTTCATGGTTCAATCGTAGGTCACCAATATTTTTTAAAGCCAAAACACCGCTGTTTTGCAACTGTGTTTTCCAGTCAAGAATTTCTTTTTCTATAGCAATAACCGCCACTTCATAACTCATTTTTTCTGCAAGAGCAATATGATTGGCTAACAAACCATCATTGTTTTTGAGGTAAGAATTGAAAGAAATTTCTTTCTTTGGAGGATAAAAAGTATGATTACTTTCTTGTATTTTTGCTGAGCTGGTTTCCGTTAAAAATGCGCCAAAACCAGGCACAGTTACACATTGGTAACGATATAATAATTGAGAGATATAATGTGCTACATTCATGGTAGCAAAAATAAGGAATACAAGCCGGAATCAAAAATTTATCAACAATTTTTATTAACAATTTGAATTTACGCCAAATAATTTACGCCAAAATCACACAATTTCATGACAGACAACGAATTACATTTTTTATTAGCCTTACAGAAAGTAGAGGGAGTGGGAGACATTATTGCCAAAAAACTACTCCACCATTGCGGTTCCGCCGAAGCCATTTTTAAATCCAAAGTCTCACAACTGGCCGCCATTGATGGTATAGGCAAATTTTTATTGCAGAACTTGAAGGACAAAACAATTTTTGGTCAAGCCGAAAAAGAACTTCATTACATTCAAAATAACAACGTTAATTATTCCTTTTTCAAAGACGAAGATTACCCTGATCGATTAAAACACTGCAACGACAGTCCTATTTTATTATTCAATTCAGGTAATATTAATTTGAAAGGAAAACGAATCATAAGTATTGTAGGTACACGCCAAGTTACGCCGTATGGAATTGACTTCTGCAAAAAACTCATTGCCGATTTAGCACCGCTCGATCCAATTATTGTGAGTGGTTACGCTTATGGTGTCGATATTGTAGCGCACCAGGCCGCTATGGAAAATAATTTACAAACCATTGGTGTTTTAGCACACGGTTTGAACCAAATTTATCCAAAGATACATAAGAAGTACATGTTGAAAATGGAAGAAAACGGAGGTTTTATGACCGACTTCTGGAGTTCATCCAATCCGGACAGAGAAAACTTCATCAAAAGAAACAGAATTGTTGCTGGAATTTCGGAAGCGACCATTGTTATCGAAAGCGCCGATAAAGGGGGTTCACTCATTACAGCCAACATGGCAGTTGATTACAATAGAGATGTTTTTGCGGTTCCAGGAAGGGCTTCCGACAAATACAGTCAAGGATGCAATAATCTCATTAAAACCCAACGCGCACATTTATTATCTAGCGCTGCCGATTTGATTTATAACCTCAATTGGGATTTGGAGAGAAAACAAAAAATGGTACAAAAACAATTATTCATTATACTCGAACCGGAAGAACAACTCATTTTCGATTTTCTTCAAAAGAAAGGCAAAGAACAAATGGATCAAATCGCTTTGGGATGTGAACTTCCTATTTTTAAGCTTTCTTCTTTATTATTGAATATGGAATTGAAAGGTATGATTAGACCTTTACCGGGGAAATTGTTTGAAATCATATAAATAGTTATAAATTTGCATTCGAATTCTTCCATTTAGAGTTCATTTATTTCTCACTTAAAACGTTTATAGCATGCAACTGTATAACACCTTAAGCGCAGAAGAAAGAGCCGAACTGATTGATCAGGCCGGAAAACAAAGACTGACTTTGTCTTTCTATGCGTATGCCAAAATTGAAAATCCACAACAATTCCGTGATGACTTATTTTTAGCCTGGAATGCACTCGATGCATTGGGACGAACTTACGTGGCACGCGAAGGAATTAACGCTCAAATGAGTGTTCCTGCCGAAAAATTTGAAGCTTTTCGTGAAACATTAGAAGTGTATGATTTCATGAAAGATATTCGTTTAAATGTGGCAGTAGAACATGATGATCATTCTTTCTTGAAGTTAACGGTAAAAGTCCGTGACAAGATTGTTGCCGATGGATTAAGCGATGAAACTTTTGATGTAACCAATATTGGCGTGCATTTAAAAGCAAAGGAATTCAATCAGATTTTAGACGATCCTAATACAATTGTAGTCGATTTTAGAAATCACTATGAAAGTGAAATTGGTCATTTTAGAGGTGCCATTACACCAGATGTGGAAACTTTTCGCGAATCGTTGCCTATCATTAACGAGCAATTAAAAGATTTCAAAGAAGATAAAAATCTGGTAATGTATTGTACTGGAGGAATCCGTTGTGAAAAAGCTTCTGCTTATTTTAAACACCAAGGTTTTAAAAATGTTTTTCAATTAGAAGGGGGAATTATCAATTATGCCAAACAAATTCAAGAGGAAAACTTAGAAAGTAAATTCATTGGAAAAAACTTTGTTTTCGATCATCGTTTGGGTGAAAGAATTACAGATGATATTGTTTCGCAATGCCATCAATGTGGAAAACCATGCGACAATCATACGAATTGTGAAAACGAAGGCTGCCATTTATTGTTCATTCAATGTGACGAATGCAAATCGGCTATGGAAAATTGCTGTTCGACCGAATGTCAGGAAATCATTCACATGTCATTAGTAGATCAAGTAAAATTGCGTCGCGGTATTAACAAAGGAAACATGATTTTCAGAAAAGGGAAATCTGATAAATTGAAATTCAAACACTCGGGAGAATTATCAGATGTTGCTTTGGCTAAAGCCGACAAGCCGATAGACATCCGTAAGAAAATAAAAACCAAAAAAGTATTGATAGGTCAGGTGCAACATTATTATTCAAAATCTCAAGTAGGTCAGATTCTTGTTGAAAATTTGGAGATGAAAGTGGGCGATAGAGTTGTGATTTCTGGTCCAACTACTGGAAACGAAGAATTGGTTATTACAGAAATGTTTGTCAATGGAAGTCAGGCCGAAGTAGCAAACCTAGGAGATAAAGTTACTTTACCATTGTCCTTTAGAGTTCGATTGTCAGACAAATTATTTAAGATTTTAGAATAAGATTGAATCAAATAAGCTATAGATTAACCCATTAAGTCGCTGATTTAATGGGTTTTATATTTTAGAATAAAATTAACTTTCCAAGTTGATGACTTTGCAACTTTGAGACTAAAAAATACTATCTTTACACTCAAAACGTTTTTACTAAAAGTAGTTCTGATTAAAATCAGAGCGATCAATATATATTCAAAATTATGGCATGTACAAGTTGTTCAACTTCCGATGGTGGTG
>JBDTNG010000014.1:0-6458 GCA_039933895.1 Flavobacterium sp.
GTTCTACTTATTCTAAGTTTTTGCCTGAAACAAATGATACAGCTTCTTATTTTAGTTTTTACGATGTAACTGAAAAAGTTGGTATTGTAATTGGGATGTCTGTTTATGGAATTATTGATCAAGTTACAGGTTCAATGCGAAATTCAATTGTTTTCTTAGGTGTCTTCTTCGTTATAGGAGTAATACTGCTTTTAAGAATTCCAAAACAAAATGTATTAAAACAATAATTAATTATATATTTGGAAAAATTTTTCTAAAAACTAAACCTACTAAAAATGAATAAATTAAAGAACATTTCTGTTTACTTATTGCTGTTTACAGCAGTATTTTTCACGTCATGTAGTGGAGATATAGAACCTTATGAAGGGACGATACCAAATGCAAATCCAACAGATAATACTGGCGGCGGCGGTGGCGGACAATCAACGGGTGATTATTGGCCAACTGCTATCAATAACCAATGGATTTTTAGTGTCAATGGAACAAATCAAGCGCCAATGAAAATGGTTTCTTTAGATAATATTGGAGGTAATAATTATTATACTTTCAATGCTCAATCTGGTGGTGGTGCTACTCAAGTAACTAGATTAAGAAAATCAAATGGTGATTACTATATAAAGAGTGAAGATGTTGTAATTGCTCCTCAACCAGGAATACCTGGTTCTACTTCTACTGGAACAGAAAGAATTTTATTAAAAGATTATCTTGATGTGGGTGGAACATGGACTTATAACTATGTTCAAACTACAACTTATACTGACCCACAATACCCAGTAATATCAATGAATTTCAACATTGTTTCAACAATTGTAGAGAAAAATACAACGCTTAACGTAAATGGACAAAACTATACTAATGTAATCAAAGTAAGAGTTGTTCAAAATGTTACAAACAACGGACAAACTTCTGTTGCAACATCATACTACCATTTCTCAAAAAATGTAGGACCTATTAAAATTACTACTGAATATAACGGAACAACATCTAATCAAGATTTAGCTTCTTATAATTTGTACTAGTTTTTTATTATAAAATTTGAATCCCGTGTTGTTATAGAAAACGACACGGGATTTTTTTATGGCACAATCCTTGACTTATTATAACGAAAAGAAGTTAATAATTTCCTTATTTATTGATTTTCAGTCTAATGATGATTTATAATGTAATAACTTTGTATTACAAATCGTCTATGTTTAATGACAAAATGACCTAAATACAATATGTCTCAACAAAAAATAATTACTATTGACAATTTGTCACTTCAGGAATTTGATTCTGAAGCCGATTTAATTCCACTTCTTACCCCAGAAGACGAGGAAGAAATGAACAACGAAGAATTACCAGCAGATTTGCCTATTCTTCCGCTTCGTAATACCGTACTTTTTCCAGGTGTTGTAATTCCTATTACTGCCGGAAGGGATAAATCGATTAAATTAATTAACGATGCCAATGCTACTGATAGAATTATTGGAGTGGTTTCGCAAAAAAATGAAGAAGACGAAGATCCAACGGAAAACGATATCAATAAAGTTGGTACTGTAGCTAGAATCCTTCGTGTACTAAAAATGCCTGATGGAAATGTCACAGTCATTCTTCAAGGGAAAAAACGTTTTGAGATCGATCAGGTTACTTCCACAGAGCCTTATCTTAAAGCAAAAATCAAAGAAGTTGCTGAAGAAAGACCAGCCAAAAAAGACAAAGAATTTTCTGCTATTATCGACTCAGTTAGAGACTTGGCTATCCAAATTATCAAAGAAAGTCCAAGTATTCCAACTGAAGCTACTTTTGCAATCAAAAATATCGAAAGTAATTCGTTTTTGGTGAATTTTGTTTCTTCTAATATGAATCTTTCAGTAGTTGAAAAACAAGAATTATTGGAAGTAAATAACTTAAAAGATCGTGCTTTAGATACGTTAAAACACATGAATGTAGAACTTCAAAAGTTGGAGCTTAAAAATGACATTCAATCTAAAGTTCGTTTCGATTTAGACCAACAACAACGTGAGTATTTCTTGCAACAGCAAATGAAAACCATTCAGGAAGAATTGGGTGGCGCTTCGCATGAAGAAGAAATTGAAGAAATGCGTAAGAAAGCTTTCGAAATGGTTTTGGATGCAAAAACGCGTAAACATTTTGATAAAGAACTTTCTAAGTTGCAACGAACCAATCCAAATTCACCTGATTTTGGAATACAAAGAAATTATATTGAGTTATTTTTAGAATTGCCTTGGAATAAATTTTCTAAGGATAATTTTGACTTAAAACGTGCTCAAAAAATATTAGACAGAGATCATTTTGGTCTTGATGATATCAAAAAACGTATGATTGAACATTTGGCAGTTTTAAAATTGCGAAATGACATGAAATCGCCTATTCTTTGTTTCACAGGACCTCCGGGAGTTGGTAAAACTTCTATTGGGCGTTCTGTTGCTGAGGCTTTAGGGCGTGAGTATGTGAGAATATCATTGGGTGGTTTGCGTGATGAAGCTGAAATTCGTGGTCACCGTAAAACATACATTGGCGCTATGCCGGGACGAATAATTCAAAGTTTGAAAAAAGCAGGAACGTCAAATCCAGTTTTTATTTTAGATGAAATTGATAAGTTATCGACTAGCAATCAAGGGGATCCTTCTTCTGCATTGTTGGAAGTTTTAGATCCTGAACAAAACAAAGAATTCTACGATAACTTCCTTGAAATGGGATTTGATTTGTCTAAAGTAATGTTTATCGCTACTTCAAATAATATTGCTAATGTGCAGCCTGCTTTACGTGACCGTATGGAAATCATCAATATGTCTGGTTATACTATTGAAGAAAAAGTAGAAATTGCCAAGCAACATTTGGTTCCAAAGCAAATTAAAGAACACGGTTTAACAACGAAACAAATTTCTTTTGGTAAAAAACAATTGGAAAAAATTGTGGAAGGTTATACTCGCGAATCCGGTGTTCGTGGTTTAGAAAAGAAAATTGCGCAAATGGTTCGTAATGCTGCCAAAAGTATTGCGCTGGAAGAAGAGTACAATATTAAAGTTACCGACGAAGATATAGAAAAAGTATTGGGTGTTGCCAGAATGGAACGCGATAAATACGAAAACAATGATACTGCTGGTGTTGTAACGGGCTTAGCTTGGACAAGCGTTGGTGGAGATATTTTGTTTATCGAATCTATTATTTCTGCTGGAAAAGGTGGTTTAACTTTTACTGGTAATATGGGAACTGTAATGAAAGAATCAGTTACGATTGCTATGGAATATGTAAAAGCCAATGCCGATAGATTAGGAATTAATGGTGAAATTTTTACCAAATACAATATTCACGTGCATATCCCTGAAGGGGCAACGCCTAAAGACGGACCAAGTGCCGGAGTGGCAATGTTAACTTCTCTTGTTTCATTACTCACACAGAAAAAAGTGAAGAAAAATTTAGCCATGACAGGCGAAATTACTTTGCGTGGACGAGTACTTCCTGTTGGAGGAATCAAAGAAAAAATTCTGGCTGCCAAAAGAGCTAAAATTAAAGAGATTATTCTTTCGGAAGAAAACAAAAAGGATATCAATGAAATAAAAGCAGAATATATAGAAGGTTTAACCTTTCATTATGTCAATGAAATGAGCGAAGTTCTTGCCATTGCCATTACAAAAGAAAAGGTCAAAAACGCTAAAACGTTATAATTGATAAACGGCTAAAATAATTAGCCGTTTTTTTTGTAAAAAATAATATCTTCGCTTCCGCGTTATATTGTTTTCAATTCGCACTAAATTAAATGCAAAAAAAACTATTTACCCTTTTACTGATTGTTATTTTCAATTCAGCTTACTGTCAGGTAGGAGGAGAGAGTGTATATAAATTTTTGAATTTAGTATCCTCGCCACGTCAGGCGGCTTTAGGCGGAAAAACGATTACGAACTACGATTATGATGTCAATCAGCCATTGTATAATCCTGCTTCTATAAATGAAGAAATGGATGGTAAGTTAGCCGTAAATTACGGAAACTATTTTGGCGATGTTACTTACGGAACAGCTGCTTATGCTTATACTTACGACAAACATATCAATACTTTTCATGCCGGAATCACTTATGTGAATTATGGCAAATTTGATGGACGTGACGAGTTAGGTGTATCTACAGGAGAATTTTCAGGAAGTGAAATTGCACTTTCATTAGGATATGCTTATAATGTTCCTTGGACAAAATTATACCTTGGAGCCAATGCAAAATTTATTTCATCTACTTTAGAAACTTATAATTCTTTTGGTGTTGCTGCTGATATTGCTGCTACTTATGTGGATGACAAAAACGATATTAATTATGCGGTTGTGGTTCGAAATTTTGGAACACAGATCACATCTTACAATGGAACTCAAGAGAAATTACCATTGGAAGTTATCGCCGGTATATCACAAGAACTAGAAAATGTGCCTATTCGTTGGCATTTAACTTTCGAGAATTTACAGAAATGGAAAGTGGCTTTTGCCAATCCTTCAAGAGGAGAACAAACTATCGATGGAGAATATATTCCAGAGAAAGTAGGTTTTTTAAGTAATGTTTTTAGACACGTTATCGTTGGTGCTGAAATTTTTCCCCAAAAAGCTTTTAGTCTTCGATTGAGTTATAATTTCCGACGTGCGGCCGAACTTAAAGTTTTGGAGCAAAGAACTTTTTCGGGAATTTCTGCTGGTTTTGGAATTCGATTTGCTCGTTTCCGATTTGATTATTCGTATTCACGATATACTTTGGCTTCAAACACAAGTTTGTTTGGATTGATGATTAATCTTTAAATTTTAGTTTTGAATAAAAAAATTACAATAGCCATTGACGGATTTTCTTCTACAGGAAAAAGTACTTTAGCCAAACAATTGGCCAAACACTTGGGTTATATTTATGTCGATACTGGTGCAATGTACCGAGCTGTGACATTATATGCCATGCAAAATCATCTAATTGCGGCTGATTCTTTTGATAAAGCAAGTTTGATTGCAGATTTACCAAAGATCAAATTGCATTTTGAATTCAACTTCAATTTAGGTTTTGCCGAAATGTACCTGAATGATGTTAATATTGAAAGAGAAATCCGAACGATAGAAGTTTCAAGTTTTGTAAGCAAAGTTGCTGAAGTTTCCCAAGTACGTTCGAAATTAGTAGAGCAACAAAAAGAAATGGGTAAAAACAAAGGTATTGTCATGGATGGTCGTGATATTGGAACCGTAGTTTTCCCAGATGCTGAGCTTAAAATATTCATGACTGCCAGTGCTGAAACTCGTGCACAACGTCGCTTTGATGAATTAATTGAAAAAGGTGATAATGTTTCTTTTGAAGCAGTATTGAAAAACGTAGAAGAACGCGATCATATTGATACTCATCGTGATGATTCTCCACTTGTAATAGCAGATGATGCTATCGAAATAGACAATTCTTACTTGTCTAGAGAGGAACAATTTCAAATTGTTCTCGAATTGGTTGATAATGTTAATAATATTTAGTCAAAAATATTTGTAGATTTATTTTTATTACTAGATTTACCGGCTTTTTAAAACCGAAACAAAACCAAAAACTATTTTATGAATATTAAATTTAGATTAACATTAATGAGTTTCCTTCAATTCTTTGTTTGGGGAGCTTGGTTAATTACTGTTGGAAATTACTGGTTTGCAACAAAACAATGGAGTGGTGCCGAATTTGGAGCCATTTTTTCTACTCTTGGAATATCATCAATTATAATGCCTGCCTTAACTGGAATTCTTGCTGACAAATGGATAAATGCTGAAAAACTATACGGTATTCTTCATATTTTGGGAGGTTTGGCGTTGGCTTTTATTCCTATGGTTGACAATCCAACAAGTTTCTTTTGGGTAATTTTCGCTGCTATGTTATGCTATATGCCTACAATTTCATTATCAAATTCTGTAGCTTACAATATATTAAAGAACAATAATTTTGATGTAATAAAAGTATTTCCTCCTATTCGTGTTTGGGGAACCGTTGGTTTTATTGCTGCTATGTGGATTACGAATCTTTCTGGAAACAAAGCTTCTGCAAACATGTTTTATATTGCTGCTTTTGCTGCAATTGTTTTAGGAATTTACGCTTTTACTTTACCTAAATGTCCTCCACAAAAATTAATTTCAGAAAAAGCTACGTTTATTGAAAAATTAGGATTGAATGCTTTCAAATTATTTGGAACTTATAAAATGGCATTGTTCTTTTTGTTCTCTATGTTTTTAGGAGGTGCTTTACAGTTAACCAATATGTATGGCGATACTTATTTGTCTGAATTTGCAAATGTTCCTCAATATGCCGACTCGTTTGTAGTTAAATATTCTACAATAATCATGTCTATTTCTCAAATATCAGAAACCTTATTTATTTTAGCGATTCCATTTTTCTTGAAAAGATTTGGAATTAAACAAGTAATGCTAATTAGTATGTTGGCTTGGGTATTGCGTTTTGGATTATTTG
>JBDTNG010000015.1:0-2599 GCA_039933895.1 Flavobacterium sp.
ATGGAGGAATCAGAAATACTTTCGAAGCTCGTGGTTATACCGCTTGGGATCCAACATCTCCAGCTTTTATATTTGGATCTACTTTATGTATTCCAACAGTTTTCATTTCATACACAGGTGAAGCGTTAGATAACAAAACGCCTTTGCTAAGAGCTTTGCACGCCATAGATACTGCTGCAACAGATGTAGCTAAATATTTTGATAAAAACGTAAAAAAAATTACTCCAACTTTGGGCTGGGAACAAGAATATTTCTTGATTGATAGTGCTTTGGCTGCGTCTCGACCTGATATTTTAGCCACTGGAAGAACTTTATTAGGACATACTTCTTCTAAAGGACAACAATTAGACGACCATTATTTTGGTTCTATTCCAACACGTGTTTTGCAATACATGAGAGAATTGGAATATGAATGTATGTTACTTGGAATTCCAGTAAAAACACGTCATAACGAAGTAGCACCAAATCAGTTTGAGTTGGCGCCTATCTTTGAAGAAACCAACTTAGCAGTTGATCATAATTCATTATTAATGGATGTGATGCAAAAAGTTGGTGAGCGCCATGATTTTAAAGTATTGTTCCATGAAAAACCTTTCAAAGGGGTAAATGGTTCAGGAAAACACAACAACTGGTCATTGGCTACTGATACTGGAATTAATTTATTAAGTCCTGGTAAAACACCAATGAGCAACTTACAATTCTTAACTTTCTTTATCAATACCATCAAAGCGGTTCATGATTATGAAGAGTTATTGAGAGCTGGTATTGCATCAGCAAGTAATGATCACCGTTTGGGTGCAAATGAAGCGCCACCTGCAATTATCTCTGTGTTTATTGGTCAACAATTAACAAAGGTTTTAGCTGAATTAGAAGGGGTTTCAACTGGAAAATTATCTCCGGAAGAAAAAACCGACTTAAAATTAAACGTTGTTGGTAAAATTCCAGACGTATTATTAGACAATACCGACAGAAACAGAACTTCTCCTTTTGCTTTTACAGGAAATAAATTTGAATTTAGAGCTGTAGGTTCTTCTGCGAACTGTGCAGTTTCTATGACGACTTTAAATACAATTGTAGCAAAACAATTAAAAGATTTCAAAATTGAAGTGGATACTTTAATAGAGAAAAAAGATTTGAAGAAAGATGAAGCTATTTTCAATGTGTTAAGAGAATACATCAAAGTAACTAAAAATATCCTTTTTGAAGGTGATGGATACAGTGAAGCTTGGGAAAAAGAAGCTAAAAAACGTGGTTTGAGCAATCATAAAACAACACCAAAAGCCTTAAAAGCTAAAGTTTCTAAAGCCGCTTTCGATTTGTTTGGTGAAATGAACGTAATGAATCATGTTGAGGTTGAATCTCGCTATGAAATCGAATTGGAAGAATACATGAAAAAAATCCAAATCGAAGGAAGAGTTTTAGGTGATATCGCTCGTAATCATGTGATTCCAACGGCTATTCGTTACCAAAATATTCTAATTGAAAACGTAAAAGGATTGAAAGAAATTTTTGGTAAGGATTTTGAAAAAATTGCCAAACAACAAATTCTACTAATCAAAGAAATTTCAGCACATATTGAAGGTATTGATATCAATGTTGAAGCTATGATCGAAGAACGTAAAAAAGCTAACAATCTTGCTACTGCAGAGAAAATGGCTGAAGCATATTGCGATAAAGTAAAACCTTACTTTGAAATTATCCGCGAGCATTGCGATAAATTAGAATTGTTAGTAGACGACGAAATTTGGACATTAACAAAATACAGAGAATTGCTATTTACAAAGTAATCTGTTCTCTATTAATTATAAAAAGCCTATCATTTTTTGATAGGCTTTTTGTTTTTACATCAATGAAGTCAATTTGCTCTTTCTAAATACTTCAAATGATAGATTTTCAATATATTATATTCAAAAAATATAGCGCGAAACAGGAAATAAGGTATTTTTTTTAAATTAGTAGTACAAAACTTGCTGAAATACTTTTATTTGTAATATTTTGGTACAAAATTCGTTACAATTTTAAATTAAAAGTATGAACAAAAGTGTTTTCATCATATTGACACTCTTTTTTTCTGTTGTAGTTAAAGCACAAGAACAGTTTTCGGTTTATTTTGATAGCAATAAGTTTGAATTATCTGCTAACGAAAATAAAGAACTACAGACTTGGATGAAACAAAATGAAACTAGTAAAATTTTGGCTATTCATGGTTATACCGATGAGGACGGAACCATGCAATATAATGATAGTTTAGCCTTTAAAAGAGTATTGAAAATTTACGAAATTATAAAAGGGAAAATAAAAATTCGTGAAGATTTTAAAACCCGAAGCTTTGGTGAGAATTTTCCGCAATCCAAAAATAAATCTGAAAACAGAAAAGTTACTCTTTTTTATATAAAAGCAGTCGATATTCCACGAGAAGCAGAGATTTTGGGATTAAAATCCAAAAAAATAGCCAAAGTCAAGAAGCCTGTTGTCTTTCCGGACAAAATAGTTGTCAATAATTTTAACGGTACAAAATCAGAATACAAACTCGATGTTAAGTTCATGGAGGAATTGTGTTATGCTGAACCAGGAACAAAACTAAAAATCAATAACCTGA
>JBDTNG010000016.1:0-10534 GCA_039933895.1 Flavobacterium sp.
ACTCAGGAAAATAATTCTCGATTTACGATGGCGGTAAAGCGTTAGCTATCTCGCAGAATATTCGTGCTTTCTATTTTTTGGTAAATGATTATGACAGAACAAGAATTTATTGACCTTGCCAAGCAAGGTTACAATCGCATTCCTATTACGCTTGAACTATTAGCGGATTTAGACACGCCGCTATCAATTTATCTTCCAACGAAGGTGAACGCAATCGCGCTATGTTAGAGACTTTATATGGTTGTGGATTGCGTGTTTCAGAATTGGTTTCACTTAAAATTTCCGATTTATTTTTTGATGAAGGTTTTATAAAAATTACAGGAAAAGGCAACAAACAACGCTTTGTTCCCATTAGTGATTTGACCAAAAAATACATTGAAATTTACAAAAATGATGTAAGAATACATCTTCCTATTCAAAAAGGACATGAAGATACTTTGTTTTTAAATCGCCGAGGAAGACAACTCACCAGAGCCATGATTTTTACGATTATTAAAAATTTAGCTGTTGAAATCGACTTGAATAAAATAATAAGTCCACATACTTTCCGACACTCATTTGCGACTCATTTGTTAGAAAACGGAGCCGATTTGCGTTCCATCCAACTCATGCTAGGCCATGAATCAATTACAACCACCGAAATTTACATGCACGTAGACAGAAAGCATCTGAACCAAATCATGCAAACTTTCCATCCACGAAATCATTAAAAATATTTTATTGAAGTAATGTTTTAAGTTCTTCGAAAGAAACTTTTTTCTGCTCGCCAGAAACCAAATCTTTCAACGAAAATTGACTGTTTGCCATTTCATCTTCACCAACAATAACCGCAAAAGGAATTCCACGTTTGTCGGCATACTGAAATTGCTTTCCGATTTTCGCATTATCTGGATACATTTCTACTTTTGTCCCTGCTTTTCTCAATTCTAAAATGGCTTTCATAGCATATCGCGTTTCTTCGTGACCAAAATTTAAAAAGATGGCTTTAGAAGTTGAAGTCACTGTTTCAGGAAACAAATTCAATTCTTCAACAACCAAATAAATTCGATCCAAACCAAACGAAATACCAACACCACTCATGTTTTTTAATCCAAAAATGCCAGTCAAATCATCGTAACGACCTCCGCCACCAATAGAACCCATATCAACCCCTTTAGGCGGAGCCACTTCAAAAATAGCACCTGTATAGTAATTTAAGCCACGAGCCAGTGTTACATCTAAATCTAAAATAGCAGATGACAAACCTAAGTTTAATATGTTCTCACAGATAAATTGCAATTCTTCCACTCCTTTCATTCCTTCATCAGAGGAAGTCAATAAAGCAGATAATTTTTGTATTTTTTCTTGAATAGTACCTGTAAAATTGAATAATGGCTGTACTTTCTGAATAGCTGTTTCTGAAATTCCTTTCTCCATCATTTCCTTTTTCACGCCATCCTCTCCTATTTTGTCTAATTTATCTAAAGCGACTGTAAAATCGATTAATTTATCGGAAGCCCCAATAACTTCGGCAATTCCTGATAATATTTTTCGGTTATTGATTTTGATAGTAACACCTTGTAATCCCAAATCAGTAAATACAGCATCGTACAATTGAACTAATTCTACTTCCTGCCATAAAGAGGTTGAACCTACCACATCAGCATCACATTGATAAAATTCTCTGTAACGTCCTCTTTGAGGTTTGTCAGCTCTCCAAACAGGTTGAATTTGATATCTCTTAAACGGAAATACAATATCGTTTTGGTGTTGCACAACATAACGGGCAAAAGGAACAGTTAAGTCATAACGAAGCGCCTTCTCAGAAATACTTGAAGTTAACTTATTACTATCTTTATCCTGTAAATGCTGTTCGTTTGCTTTAGCTAAGTAATCTCCAGAATTTAAAATCTTAAAAATCAAGCGATCGCCTTCTTCTCCATATTTGCCCATCAAAGTCTCCGAATTTTCAAACGAAGGTGTTTCAATAGGCTGAAACCCAAATCTTTCAAAATGAGTTCTGATCTTTTGAATAATATACTGACGTTTAGCAACTTCTGAAGGTGATAAATCACGGGTTCCTTTTGGTATTCCTGGTTTTGATGCCATGTTTAGATTGTTAGATCTTTAGATTATTTTGAATTTTAGAATATTGAAAGTTTAAAACTACACACTTGCTTTGACGGAAGTATAAATCGGGTAAGCTTTCAAGTCTAAATCTCCGCAAATATCTTACTTTTTACCCTATTTATAAAAATTAACGTTTAAAACTTGTAACAAAAAATGTACTTTAGTGTCAAATTACCACTATGTTTGGACTATTTAGAGAAAATGTTAGAATCGCGCTGGGTTCTATAAAAACACAGCTGTTACGTACTATTTTGACGGTACTGATTATTGCTATTGGAATTACCGCTTTGGTTGGAATTCTAACCGTTGTTTCGGCACTAGAAAATACCATTTCCAAAGACTTTGCATCTATGGGTTCCAATACGTTTACCATAAACCAATACGATAATTTAACGCGTACTAATGGTCATGGTGAAACCAAAAAGATAAATCCAATTATAAGTTATCCAGAAGCAAAGGCTTTTAAAGAAAATTTTAAATACCCATTAACCCATACTTCAATTTCATTTACAGCTACTTCAAATGCCGAAGTGAAATTTGAAGACCAAAAAACAGATCCTGAAGCTTCCGTTGTAGGAATTGATGATTATTTTGTTACAAACTCTGGCTTAGAAGTCGTTAAAGGAAGAAATTTTACCGCTTTTGATATTTCCAACAACAACTACGAGTGCATTTTAGGTTCAGACTTTGAAAAAACATTATTAAAAGGTTTAAACCCAATTGGCAAAATAATTTCCATTCGTGGTGCTAAATTTAAGGTCATTGGAATGTTAAAAGAAAAAGGTTCTACTTTTGGTAAAAGTCAGGATTTAAGAGTAATGATTCCTATACAAGTTGCAAGAACATTATTCACAGCGCCAAATATCAATTATGCTACCAGCGTAATGATTGACAAGAAAGAATTATTAAGCGAAGCGGTTGACAACGCAACGATTTCCATGCGAAAAGTCCGAAAATTGAGCCCTATAGAAGACGATAATTTTGGTGTTTCCCGTAGTGATGATTTAATCAACAAAATCCTTGGAATTACACAGTATTTAGGGATGGCGGCATGGGTAATTGGAATTATTACCATTTTTGGTTCTTCTATTGCATTGATGAATATCATGTTGGTTTCTGTAACAGAAAGAACGCGTGAAATTGGTGTTAGAAAAGCATTAGGCGCGAAAAAAAGCACGATCGCGTTTCAATTTTTTATGGAAACCTTAGTAATTGGTCAATTGGGAGGATTAATTGGTATTATTTTAGGAATTGCCATTGGTTATGCCATGGCTACATTGATTGAATTTAAATTTGTAATTCCTTGGCTTGCCATATTCTGGGCATTTACTGTAAGCTTTATTGTGGCTGTTGTTTCAGGTTCTTATCCTGCTGTTAAAGCAGCTAAATTAGATCCAATTGAAGCATTGCGTTACGAATAATTATGGTCTTATTCCAAAAGTCATTCGGTCGTTTCCGTAAATATCTTTTCTTAGTTCAATTTTTTTGAAATTGTGTTTTTGGAGTAAAGAAATCATTCCTGCTCCAAGATATTGATTGATTTCGAAGTACAATTGTCCGTTTTCAGAAAGATTTTTTGTCGCCAACTCTGTAATTTTTCGATAGAAGATCAAAGCATCTTCATCTTCAACAAACAAAGCCAAATGCGGCTCATATGCTAATACATTTTTATTGATTTCGGCTTTTTCTAAATTCCGAACGTACGGCGGATTGGAAACTATAATATCAAAAATCTCTTCTAAATTTTCAGTTTCAAGGATATTTTTGTGCAAAAAAGTCACAGTAACATTGTTTCTTTCTGCATTTTTTTGGGCTGTAACCAAAGCTTTTTCCGAAACATCAATAGCATACACTTTTGCATTTGGAAGGTTTTTGGCCAATGAAATTGCAATACACCCACTTCCAGTTCCAATATCTAGAATTTTCAAGTTTTCCGTTTTGGTTTTATTGACAGAAAGTATCCATTCCACCAATTCTTCTGTTTCAGGGCGCGGAATTAAAGTATTTTCATTCACATAAAAAGGCAATCCGAAAAATTCTGTTTCTCCTAGAATATACTGAATTGGTTTGTGCTCTTTCAACTGATGCAAAACAGTCTCCCATTGCAAAAGCTGAATGGAATCCAATTCAACTTCTGGTTTTAAAACCAAATCAACACGCTTCAATTGATGAAAAGCGTCTAAAATGATATAAAAAAAACTTTCAATTTCCTTTTCATCGAAAAGTCCATCAAGCTCTGATTTAAATTGATTTCTGTAGTCTTTTAATAGCATTTTATAAATCTTTTATCATCCAAACCGGGCAAGAATTGTGTCCTGTACATCCCATTGGGGTGTCCAAATATTTAAATCCTGATTTAACATATAATTTCTGAGCCGCTTCCATATAAGGCATCGTTTCCAAATAGCATTGTTTGAAACCAAAAGTTTTTGCTTTTTCCAAACACATTTCCATCATTTTTGAACCAATACCCAAACCACGAGTTTCTGACAAGAAATACATTTTTTGTAATTCACATACTTCAGGCGAACCGTTTTCTAAAGAGGCAATTCCACCACCACCAATAATTTTACCTTCCTTTTCTACTACAAAATACATCGATTTGAGTTCCGAATACGCTTCAAACATATAATCCAACTGAGGATCAGCATAAGCAGTACCTACTTTTGGCACATTGAGTTCGATTAAAACCGTCCGAATTACATTCGCGACTTCAGGATTGTCTTTTTTTTGAATTTCTCTAATTATTGGCTCACTCATTGTAATCAGAAATAGCTATTTTTGTGATGTGAAGATACACGAAAAATATATAAAACGATGCATCGAATTGGCCAAAAATGGACTGGGAACTACTTATCCTAATCCGTTGGTAGGCAGTGTAATTGTGTACGACGGAAAAATTATTGGTGAAGGCTGGCACAAAAAAGCGGGTGAATCACACGCTGAGGTAAATGCTGTCAATTCGGTAAAAGACAAATCCTTATTATCAAAATCGACTATTTATGTAAGTTTAGAACCTTGTAGTCATTTTGGAAAAACGCCTCCTTGCTCCGATTTAATTATCCATCATAAAATACCAAATGTAGTTGTAGGCACCATTGATCCTTTTGCAAAAGTAGCTGGAAATGGTATTAAAAAACTCATGGAAGCCGGAGCCAATGTTACAGTGGGAATTTTGGAAACGGAATGTAATGAACTCAACAAACGATTTTTTACTTTTCATCAAAAAAAACGGCCGTATATCATTTTAAAATGGGCAGAAACCGCTGATGGATTTCTTTCACCAGAAAATAAAAAAGAACAAAAACCCGTTTGGATAACCAATACGTATTCCCGACAATTGGTACACAAATGGAGAAGTGAAGAACAAGCTATTCTTGTGGGAACCCAGACAGTCATTGACGACAATCCTAGTTTAGACGTTCGGGATTGGACTGGAAATAACCCTATCAGAATAGTTTTAGACAAAAATAATAGAATTTCAAAAGAAAGTCATATATTTGATATTCGTGCAAAAACGCTAGTGATTTCTGATGGCACTATTGACTTTTCAAAAGAGATTGCATTGCAAATCATGCAATTTTTATTTGAAAATAATTTACAATCAGTAATTATTGAAGGGGGAAAGCAAACGCTGCAGACTTTTATAAACGCAGACTTGTGGGACGAAGCAAGAATATTTATTGGAAAAGAGAGGTTTTCGAGTGGTACCAAAGCTCCTGATATCACTGGAAAAATAGTGGGAAAGAGTAAAATAGAAAGTGACGAACTATTAATCTATTTAAATTATGATTGACACTATTATTTTTGATTTTGGCGATGTATTTATCAACCTTGATAAAGAAGCTTCGTTAAATGCATTAAAAAAACTAGGATTGGTTTCTTGGAATGATGAACTCGAACAACTGAATCAACAATTTGAAAAAGGTAAAATAACTGAAGTTCAATTTATGATTGGCTTGAAAAAACTCATCCCAAATGCTTCAATTGATGAATTGAGAGAAGCTTGGAATTCAGTATTACTTGATTTTCCTTTACATAGATTAGAGTTTCTAGAACGCTTAGGCATGAAATATCGTCTTTTCTTATTGAGCAACACTGATGAAATACATATTAATAAATTTGAACACAAAGTAGGTATCACTTTCGCAAGAGAATTCTATCAATGTTTTGAAAAAGTCTATTTTTCTTTTGAAATTGGCTTACGGAAACCAGAACCAGAAGTATTCAACTACATCATCAAAAAGCATGATCTTTCCATGAAACGGACTTTATTTATTGATGATAAAAAAGAAAACACCGATATTGCACAATCCCTTGGAATGCAAGTTTGGAATTTACAAGTAGGTAAAGAAGATGTCAGCGAGCTTTTTGACAAAAAAATCATCAGCCGATAAATTTTATTTTTTTGGAAATTCAAGACACCTATCTTACCATTACCGAACCTTCTCCGGAAATTTTATTCAAAGAAAAAAACAGCAAGTTTTTTGGCTATGCCTTTCCTATCACTACAGAAGCTGAAGTGAAAATTCATATCGACAATCTCAAAAAGCAACATTTTTCAGCAAGACATTGGTGTTATGCTTATCAAATTGGCACCACAAAGATTCAATACCGAGCAAACGACGATGGCGAACCTAACAACAGCGCAGGAATGCCTATTTATGGCCAAATTCAATCGTTTGGAGTCACAAATATCTTAGTCGTGGTTGTTCGTTATTTTGGCGGTGTAAAACTCGGTGTAGGAGGCTTAATTACAGCTTACAAAACTGGAGCACAAATGGCTTTGGAGGAATCCGAAATAATAGAGAAGACCATTGACGTTCATTTCCTGGTTCAGTTTGATTACAAAAACATGAATAAAGTGATGCGGATTATCAAAGAAAAAAACATTTCCATCGTTTCTCAAAAAATGGAAGAAGATTGTCAAATCGAAATCTCAACCCGAAAAAAAAATGCCAAAACAATTTTTGACATTTTTGAAGCTCTTTTTGAAGTTAAAGTTGAAGAAATTTAAATCAATTTTAAAGATTCTTTAATTTTTCAATAATATAATCCGGAGGCGAAATTGGACGACGCGTTTTTATGTCTACAAATACCAAAACAGAGTGACCAGTTGTTAACAACTCATGATCCTGATTGTAAATCTCATAATCAAAACTTATCTTCACAGAAGTCTGGCTTTTGAAAATAGTTCTTACTGTTAATTCATCATCATAAAGTGCTGGCTTTTTGTAATTCATTGACAAAGAAACAACAGGAAGCATAATTCCTGCTTCTTCCATCGTTTTATAAGAAAACCCAAGGTTTCTGAGCCATTCCACGCGACCCATTTCAAAATATTGGGCATAATTCCCATGATAAACAACACCCATTTGGTCTGTTTCTGCGTATCTTACACGCACTTTAAACTCATAACTTTTCATTCTATTTATATCCTATAAATTAATAATTGCTTAACGTAAAAAAAATGTTCTTACAACATTTTTTTCATAAAATCAATATCAAAAAAATTTTTTTTTACAGTTTTTAAGACCCATATTTGTCTTCCCAAATTACTCTAGCTCAAACCAGTTTTTTTGCCAAGAAAAACCTTAACAAATTAAATTATAAGAATGCACACAATGAATAAAACTGCGGAATCGGTCTGGGATAACTGTCTGTCTTTTATAAAGGACAATATACAGGAGCAAGCTTACAAAACTTGGTTTGAACCAATCAAGTCAGTGGAGCTTACAGACAACGCGCTTTATATTCAAGTACCTAGTAAATTCTTTTATGAATGGTTAGAAGAACATTACGTGAAATTGTTAAAAGTGGCATTAACTAAAGAACTTGGTAAAAACGCGAAGTTACTTTATAAAATTAAAATGGAGAACACTTATGGTAATAAAATTCCTTTCACGGAACAATTACCTAGCGCACATCGTTCACCTGTTAAAACTCAGGAAATTGATGTTCCTGTTCAACAGAAAAATCCAGAATTAAAAAACCCTTTTATCATTCCTGGAATCCGCAATCTAAAGATCGAATCTCAACTAAATGCGAATTATAGTTTTGATAATTTCTTAGAAGGTGATTCTAATAGATTAGCTCGTTCTGCAGGTATGGCTGTTGCCAATAAACCTGGAGGAACTTCTTTCAACCCATTATTAATTTTTGGTGGTGTTGGTTTAGGAAAAACGCACTTAGCACATGCTATTGGTGTGGAGATAAAAGACAAATACCCAGACAAAACCGTGTTGTATATTTCTGCGGAAATATTTACACAACAATATATTGATTCTGTTAAGAAAAACACCAGAAACGACTTTATTCACTTTTATCAGTTAATCGATGTTTTGATTATTGATGACGTGCAATTCTTGTCGGGGAAAACCGGAACACAAGATGTGTTTTTTCACATCTTCAATTACTTACACCAAAACGGTAAGCAAGTTATTTTAACTTCTGACAAAGCACCGGTTGACATGCAGGACATCGAACAGCGTTTGTTGTCTCGTTTCAAGTGGGGTCTTTCTGCTGAGTTGCACCAACCAGATTACGAAACCAGAATTTCAATCTTGAAGAACATTTTATACCGTGATGGTGTAGAAATACCTGAAGATATTATTGAATATGTGGCCCGTAATATCAAAAGTAATGTTAGAGAATTAGAAGGCGCTATTATTTCATTGATTGCTCAATCTTCTTTCAACAAAAAAGAAGTGACTATTGATTTAGCAAAACAAGTAGTTGAGAAGTTTGTTAAGAATGTAAAACGTGAAATTTCTATAGATTATATTCAAAAAGTAGTTTCTGATTATTTCCAATTGGATATCGATACTTTACAATCTAAAACCAGAAAACGTCATGTAGTACAAGCAAGACAATTGGCTATGTTTTTTGCTAAAAGGTTCACTAAAGCTTCTTTGGCAAACATTGGTTCACAAATTGGTGACCGTGATCACGCCACAGTGCTGCATGCTTGTAAAACAGTAGACAACTTAGTTTCTACCGACAAACAATTCAAGAAGTTTGTTGATGACATCAACAAAAAATTATCATTGTAAAATGGCTACAAGAGTATTGATGGTCTGCTTGGGAAACATTTGTCGTTCTCCATTGGCCGAAGGTATTTTACGTTCTAAACTCCCGTCTGATTCTTATTTTGTAGATTCGGCTGGAACAGGACATTGGCATGTTGGCAATCCTCCCGATGCGAGATCAGTAAAAATTGCTCAAGAAAAAGGGCTTGATATTTCCCTTTTAAGAGGCCGACAATTTTCAGAAAAAGACTTTATTGATTTTGATTATATTTATGTGATGGATCATCAGAATTACAAAGATGTGATGGCACTTTCATCGGATGAAAATTCAAAAGCAAAAGTTCATCTTATTTTGAATGAGTTATTCCCTAATGAAAATGTAGATGTTCCGGATCCTTACTACGGTTTGCAGGATGGTTTTGAGAAAGTCTATCATATGCTTGATGAAGCTTGTGAGATTATTGCAGAAAAACTTTTAAAGAAATAAAAAACGCTACAGTATTGCAGCGTTTTTTTTATGGGTTCTTTTGAATAGCTGACTTTACTTATGGCTTTTCAATGCTAACGGATGTTCATTCACTCTTAACGGATAGCTATTCAATGCGAACGGGCGTATATTCTTTTTCATCATCAATACTTATTCAACATAAAAAAACTCCTCATTACTGAGGAGTTCATTACTTAAGATCTATAGAATCTTATTTTCGAAATGGCTTTGTATTGTACGGATTTGATATCGAGAATGGCGTAGAGATAATCTTTTGTTTTGTAGGCGGTATCGACCAGGCTTTCGTTGCCGTTGTAAAAAATCTGATTTCGGTCGGTTCGAGCGTTGTTTAATGCGACGAAAGTTTGTGCGACGGCATTGGGTTTGTCCAACATTTGGGTTTGCATTAGTTGAATTGTTGTGGCTTTGTATTCGACTTCGGTTGGATTATAATTGGGTGTATTTATTAACAGCGAGGCTAACTGGCTCATGGTGTTGGTGCGCTGATCGTAACTCATTTGAGAGATGGAATGTTGTGCTTCTGGGGAATCATTTTCTGAAGGCACTTTTGCTTCTTTTTTCTGTCCCCTTAATTTTCGTGAAAGCGTTAAGAAATTTTCCAGTTATTTTTCTTGGATACCATCAGTTGATTTATACACTCTAAACAATTTTGTAATTAACTTGCTTAGGGGAAGAAAAACCGCTTCTCGTTGGGCAACTGCATTTGAATAAGGCGCAATTAAAGTGTTGACACTTTGTTGGTTTTGGAAAGCCGAAGTATAAAGACTTTGGAGTTCGACGAGTGTTAGCTTTGGATTTGAAGGAATGTAGATTCCGTTTAACTCCTCGATGTGATTGATCAGTAGGTTTAAGTTGGCAATGTTTTTGGCGTGGCCTTTCTCTGAAATTT
>JBDTNG010000017.1:0-3961 GCA_039933895.1 Flavobacterium sp.
AACCACATATAGAAACCTAAATTATGAATCGTTGCAATTTGTTTTCCAAGGTATTCATTGGCAGCAAACAAATGACGTAAATAGGCTTTTGTATATTCAGTATCCACAAAAGTATGTCCCATTTCATCAATAGGAGAAAAATCTGCTTCCCACTTTTTATTTTTGATATTGATTGTTCCGTGTGCTGTAAATAACATCCCGTTTCTGGCGTTACGTGTTGGCATTACACAGTCGAACATATCAATTCCTAACGCAATATTTTCTAAAATATTGATTGGAGTTCCTACACCCATCAAATATCTTGGTTTGTCTTCTGGTAAAATGGCAGTAACTATTTCTGTCATTGCATACATTTCTTCTGCTGGCTCTCCTACTGACAATCCTCCAATAGCATTTCCTTCAGCACCTGCATTCGCAATATATTCTGCCGATTGTTCACGCAAGTCTTTATACGTACTTCCCTGAACAATTGGGAAAAAAGTTTGGTCATAACCATATTTTACTGGTACTTTTTCCAAATGCGATATACAACGATCCAACCAACGGTGCGTCATATGCATCGAACGTTTGGCATAACGGTAATCACAAGGATAAGGTGTACATTCGTCGAAAGCCATGATAATATCAGCACCAATGGTACGTTGAACTTCCATCACACTTTCTGGTGAAAAGAAATGAAACGAGCCGTCAATATGCGATTTGAACTTTACACCTTCTTCTTTAATTTTTCTATTTGACGAAAGCGAATATACCTGATACCCTCCTGAGTCAGTCAAAATATTACGGTCCCAATTCATAAACTTGTGCAGTCCTCCCGCTTTTTCAAGAATTGCAGTTTGCGGACGCAAGTACAAATGGTATGTATTTCCAAGAATAATATCCGGATTAATATCGTTTTTTAATTCTCTTTGATGCACTCCTTTTACAGAAGCAACTGTTCCCACAGGCATAAAAATTGGAGTTTCAATAACACCGTGATCTGTTGTAATACTTCCAGCTCTGGCTTTTGATTGTGGGTCTTTTTGTAATAAATCAAACTTCATATAGGCATTTTTCAGGGAGCAAAGATAGGTTATTTACAATCTTTGACCATTTAGATGTTTAGAAATTTAACATTTCAACAATAGTTAAATTTCATAAACATATTCTTATATTTATAAAAAATTAAATCTAATGAAGCTTTTTTTTAAATTTGACATTAACGTTATCTGTAAAACAATTCTTCAGGAACAACTCGAAAAACTAGACTTAGGATACGAAGTGCTGGGTTTTGGCGAAGTGCAAATTAAGGGCACCGTTTCAGATGAAAAATTACAGGAACTTTCCAATTCAATTTCTAAATATGGTATTGAAATTGTTGAAAATCAAAAAAGTATACTGATACAAAAAATTAAAGACACTATAGTAGAGTTGGTGTTTTCTGATGAAGACTTAACCAGCCTTAAAAGCTCGGTTTATCTTTCAGAAAAATTAAATCACAGTTACGGTTATATTTCAAACCTTTTTTCTGAAGTAACCTATACCTCTATTGAAAATTTTATTATCATTCAAAAAATAGAAAGAGTAAAGCAACTGTTATTGATTAATGAATTAACTTTAACTGAGATTGCTTACAAACTGAACTATTCTAGTGTGTCGCATTTAAGTACACAATTCAAGAATATAACCGGGTTAACACCTTCGGCTTTTCAACGTATTATTAGCAAGAGACGCAATAATATTGTAATTTAAAGTTATTAATAATAAAACCTATTCAAAAAAAATTATTTATGCAAATGGATATTATTCATATTTTACTAGCTGATGACGACGAAGATGATCGTAATTTTTTTAAAGACGCTTTTGAAGAAATCAAGATTAATACAGACGTAAACGTTGTAAATGACGGAGACGAACTTATGGATTACCTGACCAAACCGGATGCTGTTTTACCACACATACTTTTCCTTGACTTGAATATGCCACGAAAAAATGGCTTAGAATGTTTAATAGAAATCAAACAACTGGAGCATTTAAAAGACATGGTCATTGCGATTTATTCTACTTCTGCCAGTGAGAATGATATTGAAGAAACATTCGTGCAGGGCGCCAATATTTACATCAAAAAACCTAATGATTTTGACGAATTAATCAAAACGTTAAATATAGCCACTACTTTCAATTGGCAATACCATACCAATAGTTTAAACAGAGATACTTTTTTACTTCGAATTTAATAGATGAAATTGAAAACGATGAAATTTAAAGATGCCATTTTCTCAAAATCTATACTTAAAAGTCTCTTTGTGATTTTTATCTTTCTATTGCTTTTCATTTCATCCATAACGTACAAAAACAGCCTTCAATTCTCAAATTCGACTAAATGGGTCATCCATTCGTACAAAGTCCATACCGAATTAGACAATTTGATGTTGGTACTTAAAGATGCAGAAACCGGACAACGTGGCTTTTTATTAACACACGACACTACTTATTTAAAACCTTATTTTAAATCAAAATTAAAAGCCAGACGATCTGTCGACACCTTACGAAAATTATTCTACGACGATTTAATTCAGCAAAAAAACCTAGAACGATTATCCGAACTTACTGAATTGCGTTTTTTTTATTTGCGTTATTCGATGTATCAGGATTCTATAGGTTCTAAAAACAAAATGAACATACGCGAAAGTATGGATACCGGCAGGCTCATCATGGATACTGTTCGTAGTCAAAGTGCTAAAATGCAAAATATTGAAAAACAATACTTGTTCAAACGCAATGAAAGTTACACCAGTAGAATATCAGCGACACCTTTATTAATCTTACTGACTACTGTATTTTCATTAGCCATTTTTATCATTGCGTATATCAAAATCAATAAAGATTTATCAATTTTAGAGATCGCAAACAAACAATTACTCATCACCAATGAGTCGAATAGCCATGCCGAAAAAATTGGCGATTTCAGCACTTGGACTTGGGATTTAAAAACCAACACACTTTCTTTTTCCGATAACTTTTATCATTTATTAGGGTGCAAACCAAATGCTTTTGAACCGACCATTACAAATTTCACAAAATATGTTTATCCGGAAGACAAAAGAAAAGTGATTGCTATTACCAAAAAAATTGTATCCGAAGAAAAAATACTTATTCCCTTTTTTAGAGTCATTAGAGAAGACGGCCAATTGCGCTATTTGAAATTAATTTCTAAAACAGTAGTCCATTCTAAAGGAGAAAAAACAATTATTGGAATCATCAGCGATGTTACTGACGAATACGATAAGAATGCTACTATCGAAAGAAGAAATTTTGAATTAGAACAAACCAATACCGAATTAGAATCTTTCAATCATGTAGCCAGCCACGATTTGCAAGAGCCTTTACGCAAAATACAACTCTTTATCTCCAGGTTTTCAACTGCCGATTTAAACGCTATGTCGGAGGCTGGAAAGGAATATTTTGCAAAAATTCATTTGGCTACCACCAAAATGCGAACACTTATTGATGATCTGCTTTTATTTTCCAGAACCAATAAAAATGACAAAATATTCGAGAAAACTGATTTGAATGAGTTACTTGAAAACGCCAAACAAGAATTAGCCGACAGAATATCCGAAAAAAATGCCACCATAAATGCAGAAGAGTTACCCACTATAGAAGTCATTCCGTATCAAATTCAACAACTGTTTATCAATTTGATTAGCAATTCTTTAAAATATAGTAAAGCAGGTGTAAATCCGGTGATTACAATACATTGTGAAAAAATATCAGTTTCACAGGTAAACACTATAAAAACCAATCCTGAAAAGGAATATTATAAAATCACCCTCTCTGACAACGGAATGGGATTCGATCAGCAGTTCTCCGAATCTATATTTACTTTATTCAACAGATTGCATTCCCCAACAGAATTCCCTGGAACAGGAATTGGACTCGCCATCTGCAAAAAAATTGTCGAAAATCATATGGGTGCCAT
>JBDTNG010000018.1:0-9632 GCA_039933895.1 Flavobacterium sp.
GTGCCGGACGTGATGGAGGTGAAGGACATTGTTTGGCTTATTACTCCTATAAAGACGTTGAAAAATTAGAAAAATTCATGTCAGGAAAACCTGTCGCCGAACAGGAAGTTGGTTTTGCATTGTTACAGGAAGTGGTAGCATACGCTGAAACTTCAATGTCGCGTAGAAAATTCTTGCTGCATTATTTTGGTGAAGAATTTGATAATGAAACCGGTGAAGGTGGTGATATGGACGATAATGTTCGTAACCCGAAACCACAAGTAGAAGCGAAAGACCAAGTGGTCAAATTGCTTCAGGTTATCAGAGATACGAAGCATATTTATAAATCAAAAGAGATTGTGTACACACTCATGGGGAAATTAAACGCCATGATTAAAGCACACAGAACTGATGCTCAGAAATTTTTTGGTTGTGGAAAAGACCATGACGAGCGCTATTGGATGGCTGTGCTTCGATTGGCATTGGTAGACGGACTTTTATCAAAAGATATAGAAACATATGGTATTATTAAAGTCACTCCTAAAGGATTGGATTATATCAAAAATCCACAATCTTTTATGATGTCTGAAGACCATGAATACAATGAAACAGAAGACGAAGCGATTGTAACTGCAGCGAAAGCAACAGGAACTGCCGACGAAGCTTTGATGACAATGCTTAAGGATTTGCGTAAAAAAGTAGCCAAAAAATTAGCTGTTCCGCCGTTTGTTGTATTTCAGGATCCTTCATTAGAAGATATGGCTTTAAAATATCCAATTTCTATTGATGAATTGAGCAATGTACATGGAGTAGGTGAAGGTAAGGCTAAAAAATACGGTGCAGAATTCGTAGAACTCATTGCGCGTTATGTAGAAGAGAATAATATTGAAAGACCGGATGATTTGGTTGTAAAATCTACAGGAGCAAATTCAGGTTTGAAATTGTATATTATTCAAAATATAGATAGAAAGTTGTCGCTTAATGATATCGCTAAAGCGAAAGGACTGGATATGGATGCCCTATTGAAAGAAATGGAGCAAATCGTATATTCTGGTACCAAATTGAATATAAAATATTGGATTGATGATGTTTTAGATGATGATCAGCAAGAAGAAATTCATGATTATTACATGGAATCTGAATCGGATAATATCAACGATGCTTTAAAAGAGTTTGATGGTGATTACGATACTGAAGAATTACGTTTGATGCGAATTAAGTTCATCAGCGAAGTCGCAAATTAAATTCAAAACAAAATAAAAAAAAAGCGTTCAATTAGAAATCAATTGAACGCTTTTTCTGTTATTATAATTTCGGTTTATTCAAAAAGTTCTCCACGATGCGGTTTCAAAGCATCTCTAACCTGAATCATATTGTCATCAGTGACAACCATAAACGCAATGGCATATATATCGTTTATGACTTCGAATCCCGTAATATTGATTGGGAATTTTTCTATAGCAATGTATTCTTTTAAATGAATTTCATGATGTTCGGCAGTTTTTGCAGCCACTGGTCCGCGAAAATCCCAAATGAGTTTTATTTGTCGAGACATATTTTAATATTAGTTTTCAAATTTACAATTGTAATAACTACTTAACTAGAATTTAAATTATTTTTTTCACGCAACCTTTATATATTTTTTTCATCTAATAATTAAATAAACTTAACCAGTAAAACCTTATGATGAAAATAAACTACTTAACTAAAAAAAATATTCTAATTGTCGTATTAACTTTTTTGTCTTTCCAAATCAAAGCCCAAAATAACTATGCTGTTTCTTCTATTCCGTTTCAGCAATATATTGCTACATTGCCTGTTCAAGGTACAGCTGATGATTCTTATTCTAATATGATTCCATTGCCTTTCAATTTTGATTTTTATGGAGTTACTTATAATCAAATCGTAGTAAGTACAAATGGCTTTATCGATTTTAGATCTAATTTGGCTACTACATTTTCAGAATGGTCTTTTAATCAAACGATTCCTAATGCCGCTTTTCCAGTTAAAAATTCAATTCTTGGTTGTTATCATGATTTATATAACAATGATGGTCAAGGAACATTAACTTTTGGAATATATGGGACTGCTCCTTATAGAAAGTTTGTGGTGGTTTTTAACAATCATTCGCTATATGCTGCACAGCAATTAAAAAGTAGTTTCCAAATGATCTTATATGAAACATCAAATACGATTGATATTCAGTTAATAGATAAAGCAACAAATAATGCTTGGAATGGTGGAAGGGCTGTAACTGGATTAATTAATGTAGATGGGACTTTAGGTTTAGCTGCTCCAGGTAGAAATACAGGTTCTTGGACTGCTCATCATGAAGGATGGAGATTCTCTAGAGCGGATTACTATCCAAGTTATTCTTTTGTAAAATGTGATGGAAATGCTGATGGTTTTGAAGCTTTCAATTTACAGGTAGCACAAAACGATTTATTACCTGCAACACCAGCAGCTGTCACTTTTTATCAAAATTTAACCGATGCTCAAACGAGCTCAAATCCAATTGCCAACTTGAATTACAATAACACAATCAATCCTCAGACCATTTATGCCACTGCAAACGGAAGAATTGTTACAATTAAATTAAGCGTTGTTGATTGTGCTGTTGATTTCGATTCTGATACTGTAGCGACGGCAACAGAAGATGTAAACAATGACACAAATCTAGCTAACGATGATACAGATTCAGATGCTTTGCCAAACTATTTAGACAACGATGACGATGGTGATTTAGTGTTGACAAATCAAGAGTATATTATTATAAATAAAAATGCAGCTACATATTTGGATACGGATAGTGATGGAATTCTAAATTATCTGGATAACGACGATGATGGTGATACTATATTAACTTTTAATGAAGATTACGATCAGGATGGAAATCCTGCGAATGATGATGTTAATACGAATGGGATTCCTGATTATTTAGAAAATGCATCACTTGGGTTACAAGATGATACATTCAATCGTGAAATAGTTTTATACCCGAATCCAACAAAAGACATCTTAAATATTAAAAACAATAATAACGAAGCAATATCTAACATCTCTATTTATGCTATAAATGGAACTTTAGTAAAACAGATAAAAGGAAATGAATCTTTAGTTTCTATCTCATCAGCTGATTTGCAAAATGGCTTTTATTTTGTAAAAGTCGAAATAAACAACCAAATTCAAAATTACAAGTTCATCAAAGAATAATAAAGGTAATTAGTTGTTCAAAGTGATTAAAGGTTTAGTAAATGCTAAACCTTTTTTTATTTCCTAAATTATCATTCATTACTAATTGTTACTTTTGCATCAGATTTTATAACAATCGATTCATCTGAAAAAAATGCCAAAAGAACTTCTCTTACAAGTATCACCTGAAATAGCCGCAAATGAAAATTTGTTAAAAGGGTATTTGTCCAAACAAATTAAAGTTGCTGAAAAGGAAATTCAACACGTTTTGATCTTGAAACGCTCTATTGATGCGCGTCAGAAATCGATTAAAATCAATTTGAAACTTCAAGTTTTTCTTCAAGGTGAATCTTTTACGGATCAAAAAATAGAATTACCCGATTATAAAAATGTAACCAATGCACAAGAAGTAATTGTAATAGGTGCAGGACCAGCTGGTCTTTTTGCTGCTTTGCAATTAATCGAATTGGGAATTAAACCAATTGTTGTCGAGCGTGGAAAAGATGTTCGTGGTCGTCGTCGTGATTTAAAAGCCATCAATGTTGATCATATTGTCAACGAAGATTCTAATTATTGTTTTGGTGAAGGTGGAGCAGGAACCTATTCGGATGGAAAATTATACACTCGTTCAAAAAAACGTGGCGATGTAGATCGAATCTTAGAATTGTTAGTTGCTTTTGGAGCCACGCCAGATATTTTGGTGGAAGCACATCCACACATTGGAACCAATAAACTACCTCAGATTATTCAGGATATTAGAGAGAAAATCATAGAACATGGCGGACAAGTTTTATTTGAAACCCGTGTGACAGATATTTTGGTCAAAAGTAACGAAGTTCAAGGTATTGTGACTCAAAATGGTGATCAGATACTAGCCAATAAAATTATTTTAGCCACAGGACACTCGGCTCGTGATATTTTCGAATTGTTAGACAGAAAGGAGATTTTTATTGAAGCAAAACCTTTTGCTTTAGGAGTTCGTGCAGAACACCCACAAAGTTTAATAGATAGTATTCAATATTCCTGCGATTTTAGAGGAGAGCATTTGCCACCAGCGCCATATTCTATTGTGAAACAGGTAAATAGCCGCGGAATGTATTCTTTCTGTATGTGTCCAGGAGGCGTTATTGCTCCTTGCGCTACAAGCCCAGGAGAAGTAGTTACTAATGGTTGGTCTCCATCAAAAAGAGATCAGGTTACTGCTAATTCCGGAATCGTTATTGAACTTAAATTGGAAGATTTTAAACCTTTTGCCAAGTTTGGTGCTTTGGCAGGAATGGAATTTCAAAAAAGTATTGAGCAAAAAGCTTGGTATTTGGCCGGGCAAACTCAAAAAGTACCAGCACAACGCATGATTGATTTTACGCAAAATAAAATATCAAAAGAAATTCCCAAAACCTCTTATGTTCCTGGAACAACCAGCGTCGAAATGGGAGAAGTTTTTCCAGGATTCTTAACCCAAATATTACGTGAAGGTTTTACGCAATTTGGCAAATCCATGAAAGGATATTTAACAAATGATGCGATTTTGCATGCGCCAGAAAGCAGAACTTCTTCGCCTGTTCGAATTCCTCGTGACATTGACTCGTTAGAACATTTACAAATCAAAGGACTGTACCCTTGCGGAGAAGGTGCAGGTTATGCAGGAGGTATTATTTCTGCGGCTATTGATGGAGAAAAATGTGCCTTAAAAATCAGTGAGATTTTATTACGTTAAATAAATAATATTATCTCTTAATGTTTGTATTTTTTATTGACAAACCAAAGATATACAGGTATTAGCATAGGTGACATCCTTCCAAGCCAAGCTGGAAAAATATAAGAAACTCCTAATCCAATTACGAATATGGTTGGTATCATCCAACTTTTGGCAATGGCAGTTTTTACTAGATTTTCTTCTTGAAATCCAGTAGTGATTTTGTTTTTTGAATACGCCAAATGTTTTACTAAAAGATAACTGCAAAAACCGGTTAGACAGATATTAATGGTGTAAATCAGGTGCGGAATATGTAAATCTTGCTGGTAAAATTCGCTGTATAACGCAGTTGTAAAAGGCATTAACGCAATAGAAAAAAGAAATAATATGTTTAGCCATATTAATTTACTGTCATAATTCGTCAAATAGCTAAATAGGCGATGATGAACCGTCCAGTATATTCCAATAATAAAAAAACTAAGTACAAAGCCGAAAAACTTTGGCAACAGGTGTAAAAGTTCATGCCAAACGATATTGTCATTGACATTGCTTTCTATATGAGGAACTTTTATTTCTATAACTAATAAAGTGATGGCAATAGCAAATACGGCGTCACTAAATAAAATCAATCGTTCGAGTTGAAACTCTTTTTTTATTTCTTTTTCGAAATTGTCCATATACAGCTTAAGTTAGTTTTTGAAGTACTTTAAAAACAATCAATTTTCTCACTTAGAAAAATCTGCTTCTTATGGCAAAACTAATATTTTTTTTAATTTAAACTCGTTGGAGATAAAGGTTTTTTAGACTCATAGATATTATTTAATCAAATCTATTATAGTCTCCCAATTGTCTGAGTAAACAGGTGCTGCATGTCCGCCTTTTTCAATAGTGATTAGTTTTTTATTGGTTGATTGGTTTGTTTCATACAATTCTTTTCCCATTTCATAAGGCAATACTGTATCGTCTTTCGCATGGGCAATAACTAATTTTCCATGGTAATTTTTAATTTGTTCGGTATTGGATATTTTTAATAAATGCTGTTCTGTGCTAATTTTAATAAATGGTCGCAGCACCGATTTAATGCCTGATGTTTTTTGTTTCTTTAAAAAAGCAATTGCTTCTTCCGCATTAGAAAGTGGGGCTAATAAATACAATTCTTCAAAATTGTTTTCGATAGCCAAATACGTTGCCGAGATACTTCCCAAAGAATAACCAATAGCTAATTTAGGCTTCATATTGTCTCTTTCTATAACGAAATTTAGAAATTTTGTATTGTCCTTGAACTGCGTTTTGAAAGAAGGTACACCATCACTTTTTCCATAACCTCTATAATTTAAAACATATATTTTTGTGGCGGTTTTTTTGGAAAGCTCTTCTAATTTTTCGGAGACTTTTATTACACTTGAGCCATTACCCAAAAAGAAAAGTCCTGTTTTAGTGTAATTCTTCGGAATGAATTCAAAATATTCTAATCGGATGGAATCGTTGGCTTTGAAGAAGTTTCGGTTTAACCTAAAATCGGCTTTATTAATAATTTCTATTTTCTCGGTCTGAATAATATCTGAAACAATTCCTGTGAAATACTCTTTTTCAGCGGTGTTGTAATTTGAATTTTGGATGTATTTTGTGTATCTGTCGAATTCATACTTAGAATCTTTGAAAGCCCATTTTTCAGAAATCACAATTGTTTTACAGGAAGCAAAAGAGAAAAGTAGGAGAAGGAATGCTATTTTTTTCATCAGAAGGGGTGCTTTTGCTTAAAAATTTTAGTTCTTTCAAAGATAGGAATTTGATTGTTACCACTAAGATTGATTTATTGAAACCATTTCTTTTTTGTATTTTTACCAAGCAATTAAATAGTATGTTAGAAGAACAAGTAATTTTAGTAAACGAAAAAGACGAGCCAATTGGTTTAATGCCAAAACTTGAAGCGCATGAAAAAGCTGTTTTGCATCGTGCTTTCTCGGTTTTTGTGTTAAACAATAACAATGAAATCATGCTGCAGCAACGAGCACATCATAAGTATCATTCACCGTTGTTGTGGACAAACACTTGTTGCAGTCACCAGCGTGACGGTGAAACCAATATTCAGGCGGGAACACGTCGTTTGTATGAGGAAATGGGTTTCAAAACCGAACTAAAAGAATTGTTTCATTTTATTTACAAGGCTCCTTTTGAAAATGGATTAACCGAACACGAATTGGATCATGTGATGATTGGTTATTTCAATGAAGAACCAAAAATCAACAAAGACGAAGTTGAAAGCTGGAAATGGATGACTATTGATGATGTAAAAGCTGATATGGAACTAAATTCAGATATTTATACGGTTTGGTTCAAAATTATTTTCGATGAATTTTACCATTTTTTAGAAGATCATAAATTATGAGAGTTACCATAAGTAGAAAAGCGCATTTTAATGCAGCACATCGTTTGTATCGCAAGGATTGGACTATGGAGCAAAATGATGCAGTTTTTGGTAAATGCAACAATCCAAATTTTCACGGACATAATTATGAATTGATTGTAAGTGTTACTGGGAAAATTAATCCAGAAACTGGTTATGTAATAGATATTAAAGATTTGACCGATATTATTTATGAAGAGGTGGAAGTCAAATTTGATCATAAAAACCTGAACCTTGATGTTGCTGAGTTTCAGGATTTGAATCCAACTGCCGAAAACATTGTAGTGGTTATTTGGAATAAAATCCGTCAACGTATTGATTTAGGAAATGACTTAGAAGTGGTTTTATACGAAACGCCACGCAATTTTGTAACTTATAAAGGCGAATAATGGCATTACAAATAGGGGATAAACTTCCAAATTTTACCGCAAAAGATTCACGTGGAAATGATTTTGATACTCAAAATTATATTGGTCAAAAACCATTGGTTATTTATTTTTATCCAAAAGATAATACGCCAGGATGTACCACACAAGCCTGCAGTTTTCGGGATCAATACGAAGATTTTACCGATTTAGGTGCTGAGGTGATTGGAATTAGTAGTGATTCTGAAAAATCACACAAGCAATTTGCCGAGCAATATCGATTGCCTTTTATTTTACTTTCTGATGCTGATAAATCGATTCGTAAAATGTTTGGAGTAAAAACGGATTATTTCGGATTATTGCCAGGCAGAACAACTTATGTTGTTGATAAATTGGGAGTTATCAATTATGTTTTTGATAATACTTCAGCAAAAAAGCATATCTCAAATGCATTAGAAGCCATTAAAAAGTTAATTTAATTTTTTTTAGCTAACCCTTCAGTCTCGAATTTTAAAGATATTTAAAAAACTTTTCGCATTTTTGCAGTCTTATTTAAATAATTATATGAAAGTAAATTGGTATCCACTCATTTTTGAACCCATTCTAAAAGATAGAATTTGGGGTGGTACTAAATTACATTCGTTACTTAATAAAACACTTTCAACGCCGACTACAGGTGAAAGTTGGGAAATATCGACTGTTCCTGGAGATATCAGTATTATTAAAAATGGCTTGTTAGAAGGAACAACGTTAAATGATTTAGTAGCAAAATATCCGCAAGAAGTACTTGGTAGAGCAGTTTATAAAAAATTCGGGAATCAATTTCCGTTGTTGTTTAAATTTTTAGATGCACAAGAAGATTTATCAATTCAGTTGCATCCAAACGACGAATTGGCCAAAAAACGTCATAATTCCTTCGGAAAAACAGAAATGTGGTATGTGATGCAAGCCGATGAAAATTCTAGAATTATTGTTGGTTTCAAAGAAAATTCTTCGCCTGATGAATACCTTCGTCATTTGGAAAATAAAACGCTGCCAACGATTTTAAAAGAAATTTCTGTGAAACAAGGCGATGTTTTTTTTCTCAAAACAGGAACAATTCATGCTATTGGTGCAGGAATTGTTATTGCTGAAATCCAACAAACCTCCGATATTACTTATCGTGTTTACGATTGGGATAGAGTAGATGCAAATGGAAAATCGAGAGAATTACATGTTGAATTAGCACTTGAAGCAATCAATTACAATGAGGTTCAATCTCAAAAGCACTATGAAACAATTCAGAATAAAAGCAATCTGATTGTAGAATGTCCTTACTTTATCACAAATTTCATTCCGCTTGACGGTAATGTTGCTTTTCACAAAGATTCAGAATCTTTTACTGTTTTAATGTGCACGGATGGTCAATTTGAATTGACTTCAGAAGGTTCTAAATCAATGTTTAAAAAAGGAGAAACCGTTTTAATTCCAGCTGCAATTACGCAGTATGAGTTAACCGGAAAAGCATCAATACTCGAAATTTATCTTTAAGTAGCTTATTTCCAAAGATTATTCGTATTTTTGCACCGAATTACAAAAAATTCATTTTAAATTTAAAAAAATGGCAAACGTTAAAAATTTAAAGAAAGACATCAACTACGTATTAGGAGATATCATTGAAGCAGTTTATTTATATGAAATGACTACTACAGGACAGCCTACTGAAGCTACTAATGGTTTAATTGATGAAGCGATATCAACTTTTGATGCTTTAATCGTTAAAGTAAATGCTAAAAATGTTGAAAACAAAAAAGCGCATTTCAAACAAATCAATGTAGAATTAGAACAAGCTGCAAATCAATTGGTTGGTAAAATCAACGCATTGTAGTTAAAAATAAATTCAAAAAAAGTGTAAATTTATTTTGGAAATTCAAATTTCAAATTTATATTTGCACCAGAATTGAAGTCGCCAGCGTAGCTCAGTTGGCTAGAGCAGCTGATTTGTAATCAGCAG
>JBDTNG010000019.1:0-2295 GCA_039933895.1 Flavobacterium sp.
GGAGGTTGGAGTTCTCTTCAATATAAACTAAAATAAAAATGGAAGCACATTATTATAATGTAAATCTAAATTGGACATTAGGAAGAAAAGGAACTATTTCATCGCCAGAATTAGACAATGCTATAAAAGTGGCGACACCTCCACAATTTCCAAAAGGTATTGAAGGCGTTTGGTCTCCTGAGCATTTATTGACAGCATCGGTGGTGAGTTGCTATATGACCACATTTTTATCAATAGCAGAAAATTCAAAACTAGAATTTGATGATTTTTCTTGTTCTGCAAAAGGAAAATTAGAAAACATTGATGGTAAATTTCTAATGACCGAAATTGTATTAGAACCAATATTACACATCAACAAAGACACTAATGCGGCTAGAGCCGAAAGAATTCTACAAAAATCGGAAGATGCTTGTTTGATTTCAAATTCAATAAAATCGAAAGTTACGCTGAATCCAACAATTAAGATTTCGGCAATGACCTATTAAAAACAACTAATTCAAGATGTTTGACTAGCCCTTTATTGGGCTTTTTTTATTGATTCTAATCAACGGGTATTAATTGCATTTAATTTGCCTTTAGCCAAAATAAAAATTATATTTGTTGCCGTTTAACTTTTACATATCAAATGAAACCTAACACACAACAATTAAATGATTTAACTATCCAAGTTAGAAGAGATATTCTTCGTATGGTTCACGCAGTAAATTCAGGTCACCCAGGAGGTTCTCTTGGTTGTACAGAATTCTTAGTGACATTGTACCAAAACATAATGGATAGAAAAGAAGGATTTGACATGGACGGAATTGGAGAAGATCTTTTCTTCCTTTCAAACGGACATATTTCCCCTGTTTTTTATAGCGTACTAGCAAGAAGCGGATATTTTCCAGTTTCAGAATTAGCTACTTTTCGATTATTAAACTCAAGATTGCAAGGTCACCCAACTACTCACGATGGTTTGCCAGGAATCAGAATTGCTTCTGGATCTTTGGGTCAAGGACTATCTGTTGCTATTGGCGCAGCTCAAGCAAAAAAACTAAACGGAGATTCTAATTTGGTTTTCACCTTACACGGTGATGGTGAATTACAAGAAGGTCAAAACTGGGAAGCCATCATGTATGCTTCTGCTAAAAAAGTAGACAACCTTATTGCTACCGTAGATTTGAACGGAAAACAAATTGATGGAACGACTGATGAAGTTTTGTACATGGGAAGTATCCGTGCAAAATTTGAAGCATTTGATTGGGACGTTCTAGATATCAAAGAAGGAAACAACATCGAAGCAATTATTGCTGGTATGAATGATGCTAAGTCAAGAACCGGAAAAGGAAAACCAGTTTGTGTATTATTGCATACAGAAATGGGTAATGGAGTTGATTATATGATGTACAGTCATGCTTGGCATGGTAAAGCGCCTAATAACGATCAATTGGCAAATGCATTAAGTCAAAATCCAGAAACTTTAGGCGATTATTAAAAAGCGATACGCTTTAAGCAATAAGCGCTAAGCCTATTGCTTATAGAAAAAAAACAAAATGAAAAAGCTATGCTTTTTATTAGTTCTTCTTTTTACTCAAATTATTCATTCGCAAGAAAAGTATCATTTTGATTATTTCACTTCGTATGATTACCAAGAAAAAGAGAATTATAAGGTAGGCTATAGTGAAATCACTTTTTCCAATTCGGGAGATACTGAATATTATTTAAGTGCAAAGATAAAACATGATTCAGTTTTTGATATCCGCTTGATTGATCATAGAAAAGGAATAATATTTTATTTTAAAAATTTCTTATCAAAAGAAAAATACACTGATTCATTATTCCAAGTATCTAAATCGCAAAAAGTTAATTATGACTATTGCTTGAAAGTGAAAACTAGTTTTTATGAGGTGAATTACAAAAATAATCTTGAAGGAAACACTATAAACATAAAGCAATTTAGAAATAACAAAAAGTCAAAGTTGATAAACGAAAGTTTTTTTGAAACAAAATTTAATGAAATATCCAAAAATCAACATTACAATTTCCTTATTCTTATAAGCCCTTTGTGGTGTAATAAATTTGAGTTGATAAATGATAAAATAATTACAAAATCATATTTTATAAAAAACAATAAAAAAATACACATTAGAAATCTAAAAGAAATTCAGAAAACAGATTTTACATTAATTTTAAAAACTATAACAGACATATCTAAATAAATGAAAAAATATATAAATACAGGAAGTAAAGACACTCGCTCGGGTTTTGGAGTGGGAATGACTGAATTAGGTCAAAAAAATGAAAAAGTGGTTGCAC
>JBDTNG010000020.1:0-2518 GCA_039933895.1 Flavobacterium sp.
GTTTCGATAAAATCTTTTTCGAACTGATTTGGATTCCCTGCTTTGTAGGCATCATCCAAATATGGTGATAATTTATAATTTCCTGTTTTGTCAAAAAAGTCAATAAAAGAAGCAAATTCCTTATCTGCATCAATTCCAATAATTTTTCGAAGACTATCATTTCCGGATTTAATGTAAATCATTGGAACTTGAATCCAGATATTTCCACCTTGAGTCATCGACAAAAATACTTGGTCAGAATTCAATCCTTTATACGTATTTTTATGGCTTACTTTTCGCAATAACTCAGAAGCAAAAGTATTTATAGGTTTCATTCTACCACCTGCATCCTGAACAATTATCCTTCCAAATTTGGCCGCATGCTCCTCAGGAACTTTTCTTTTTTCAAGTATAGAATCTAATTGTTTCTGGTTTAAAAACTGAGCATTATGATTTTGTGCAAAACCTGTAAAACTCATCAAAAGAATCAATAACGGTAATACATTCGATTTTTTGATTTTTACATCTTCCAGTTTTCGTTTTAAACTTGCAAAACGAGAATGCTTGGTAAAAAGTATCGACATCATAGCAAAAAATAACAAAAAGTAACCAATATAAGTGACCAAAGTTCCCCAATAATCATGGCTTACAGACAATACTGTTCCTTTTTCATCTTGATCGAATGAAGACTGAAAAAATCGATATCCTTCGTAATCTAAAATATGATTCATAAAAATTCTGGCGTCAAATACATCACTTTTATTTGTAACAGTAACTTGGCTTTCAAACGAAGAAAAACTTCTTTCGGTACCAGGATATTTCTGAGCAATAAAATCATTCAATTTAATGCTAAATGGCAATGTATACACTTTATTTCCGTAGGTAAAAGTATAATCTAACTTGCCTATTTTGACTGATTTTGACTCACCCACTCGACCTTTGATTCCCAGTAATGTAATTGTTTTATTCTGACCTTCGGCACTTAAATTCAATACCAAAACATCATTATGTTCTTTGGCTTTAAAATCATTTTTCGAATCATAACCAATTTCACCTTTTGCAGCAGGTTCTGGAAATACAATTCTCATATCACCAATAGTATACAAAGAACGCATCATTAATGGTTGCACAATATCTTTGGCTACTTTGCCCTGTAACTTATCGGCCATTCTCATATATTCACCCTCAAATGGAGTTTGAATTGTTGAAATACTATCGGTAATAGTAATATTTATGGCACCTGGCGTATTTTTATTTAAAGCAAAAAGTGTATTGTGAATATTTTGAACTTCTCCTTCTTTCAAGAAATGTTCCTCACGTCCTCCTTCACCTGCTTCTACCAATTTAAAATAAAGACTGCCCTTTGGATTAGGTTTAATGACTTCTTTGGCACCCATAATATAATTGTCGTACTTCACTTCAAATGGGGTACCATCAAACTCTTCTGAAATAGAAAAATTATTATTTGTAACTGGCGAAAACCTTAATGGTTTTTCGAAAACTCTACGTTTCATTTCCCCTTTATACTCCCCATCTACAAAAACGGTTAGATACATTTTATCAGAATAAAATACGTTTTCTGTAGCACCTTCACGAATTGGCATCATCCCTTCATAACTAATATAACGGGTAATAAACGCTCCTGCTATAATAAAAACGAAAGACAAATGAAGAATAAGCGTCGCCCATTTTTCTTTTCTCAATAAATTATAACGTTTGATATTACCAATGAAATTAATCATAAAAACCAACATAATTCCTTCGAACCACCAAGTATTATAAACCCAAATTCTAGCGGTATCAGTATTGTATTTGCTTTCGATAAAAGTTCCCGCCGCCATCGCAATTGCGAAGGTTAAGAAAAGAATTGCCATTAATCTTGTAGAAAATAAAATGGAGAGAATTTTTTTATTCATCTGTATGAATTTACGTTTTATAAAAGTGTTGCAAAACTACTTAAAATAGTTGAGTATTAAATTCAACCGATTGTTAATTTAATCCAAAATTAAGGCAATCCTATTTGCTAAAAAATGATATTCGACAGGTTTTTTTAAAAAAAATCAATTGTAATTTCATGTATCAGCTTTTATTTTTTTTCCTAATTTTGCCAAATGATTAGGATAACAATTATCGGTTCTGGAAATGTTGCACAACACTTGATTCTGGCTTTCGCCAAAAGCAATCAAATCGAAGTATCGCAAGTGTTTTCTAGGAAAAAAGATGCTCTCTCACACTTAATCGATTCTAGTAAAATTACAGACAATTTTAATTCTTTAGTCGAAGCTGATTTATACATTATTGCCGTTTCTGATGATGCCATAAGTGAAATTTCCTCCCAGTTACCATTCGAAAATCGACTCGTTGTTCACACTTCGGGTAGTGTTACCATTGATTCATTGGATTCAAAAAACCGAAAAGGTGTTTTTTATCCTTTGCAAACTTTTTCAAAAACCAAGGCAGTAGATTTTAGCACAATCCCAATTTGTTTGGAAAGTGATCAAGAAACCGATTATGAATTATTAGAAAAAATATCAATACA
>JBDTNG010000021.1:0-6756 GCA_039933895.1 Flavobacterium sp.
CACCTTTTCCGCCTTCATAACCAATATCAATGATGTAATCGGCCAACTTAATAACGTCCATATTGTGCTCAATAATCAATACCGTATTTCCTTTATCGACTAATTTATTAATCACATCCATCAACACTCTAATGTCTTCAAAATGCAATCCAGTGGTCGGTTCGTCCATGATGTAGAACGTGTTCCCAGTGTCTTTTTTAGACAATTCAGTAGCCAACTTAATACGTTGCGCTTCACCACCAGAAAGTGTTGTACTTTGCTGACCAAGCGTGATATAGCCCAAACCAACATCTTGGATAGTTTTTACTTTTCGGTGTATTTTTGGAATATTCTCAAAGAAAGGAACCGCTTCATCTACCGTCATATTCAACACGTCTGAAATCGATTTTCCTTTGTATCGAATTTCCAAAGTTTCTCTATTAAAACGCTTCCCTTGACAGGTTTCACATTCTACATAAACATCCGGTAAGAAACTCATTTCAATCGTTCGCACACCTGAACCTTCACAGGTTTCACATCGTCCTCCAGAAACATTAAAACTAAATCGTCCAGCTTTATAACCACGAATCATACTTTCGGGAGTCATCGTAAACAAACTTCGTATTTCGGTGAAAACCTCAGTATATGTCGCTGGATTAGACCTAGGCGTTCTTCCAATCGGGCTTTGGTCGATATCAATTACTTTGTCGATATGTTCCAATCCTTCAATTTTTTTATAAGGCTGTGGTTTCTTTACGCCATTAAAATAATAGGCGTTCAAAATAGGGTAGAGCGTCTCATTTATCAATGTTGATTTTCCACTTCCAGAAACACCTGTTACACAAATCAGTTTTCCCAATGGCAATTCGATGGAAACGTTTTTTAAGTTATTTCCTGTAGCTCCAGTCAATTTCATTGACTTTCCGTTGCCTTCACGACGTTTTTCAGGTATTTCAATTTTCATTTCACCATTCAGATACATGGCTGTAATGGTATGCTGTTCTAATATTTCTTTTGGTGTTCCTTTGCTGATGATTTCTCCGCCAAATTTCCCTGCTTTCGGGCCAATATCAATGACATAATCCGCACGTTCAATCATGTCTTTGTCGTGTTCAACCACAATTACAGAGTTTCCAATGTCGCGCAATTGTTCCAAAGAATGGATTAACTTTTCATTGTCTCTTTGGTGTAAACCAATGCTTGGTTCATCCAAAATATACAAAACGCCAACTAGTTGCGAACCAATTTGTGTTGCCAAACGAATACGCTGTGCTTCACCACCGGAAAGTGATTTCGAACTTCGGCTTAAAGCCAAATATTCCAAACCAACATTCACTAAAAAGTGCAATCTGTCTTTTATTTCTTTGACTACTTCAATAGCGATTGTTTTTTGTTTTTCCGATAAATGTTTATCTAAACCATCAAACCAAACAGTCAAATCTGAGATATCCATACCGGATAAATCAGCAATATTCTTATCGTTTATTTTAAAGTAAAGCGATTCTTTTTTCAATCGGGAACCTAAACATTCAGGACATTTAATTTCATCCATGAATTCTTTAGCCCACCGTTTTATAGTAGTAGAACCACTTTCGTCGTGTTGTGTTTTGATGAAGTTTGAAATCCCTTCAAAATCAATTTTATATTCTTTGGTAACGCCTAAGTTTTTTGGTGTAACCGAGAATTTTTCTTTTCCACCATTCAAAATCATTTCCATCGCTTCTTCCGAAATGGTTTCGATAGCATCGGTTAATTTGAAATCAAATTTTTCTCCAATAGTTTCCAATTGCTTGAAAATCCAAGACGATTTGTATTCTCCAAGTGGTGCAAATCCACCATTCTTAATAGACAACTTCGGATTTGGAATAATCTTCTTGATATTAATTTCGTTGACGGTTCCCAAGCCGTTGCAATGTTCGCAAGCTCCTTTCGGTGAATTGAAAGAAAACAAATTCGGTTCCGGGTTTTGGTATGAAATCCCAGTCGTTGGACACATCAAGTTTCTACTGAAATAGCGAACTTCGTTGGTGTCCTGATCTAAAATCATTAATACATTTTCACCATGATACATCGCAGTATGAATGCTCTCAGATAATCTTTTTTCGCTATCGGCAGTCTTTTCGACAATTAATCGGTCGACAACAATTTCAATATCGTGGGTTTTGTATCTGTCAAGTTTCATTCCGGCAACTAAATCCTGAACTTCTCCATTGACCCGAACTTTTAAGAAACCTTGTTTGGTAATTTGTTGGAATAATTCGGCATAGTGTCCTTTTCTCGCACGAATGACAGGCGCGAGAATGTTGATGCGCTTGCCAAGGAAATTTTCGGTAATCAGGTTTTTAATTTGCTCATCCGAATAAGACACCATTTTTTCGCTAGTATTGTAACTGTAAGCATCACCTGCACGAGCAAATAAGAGGCGTAGGAAGTCGTAAATTTCAGTAATGGTACCAACAGTAGAGCGTGGGCTTTTGCTGGTTGTTTTTTGTTCGATGGCGATTACTGGTGACAAACCATCGATTTTATCGACATCAGGACGTTCCAATCCACCTAAAAACTGACGTGCATACGCCGAAAATGTTTCTATATAACGACGTTGACCTTCGGCATAAATGGTGTCGAAAGCCAAGGAAGATTTTCCAGAACCGGAAAGCCCGGTAATTACTACCAGTTTTTCACGAGGAATCGAAATGTCAATATTCTTGAGGTTGTGCACTCGGGCACCAATAACTTCAATTGTATCTTCGGTATTTAGCATAATTTTTGGCAAAACACAAAGGTATTACTTGTTATTTATAATTCAGTAATTGAAGGGAAAGAAAATTGAAGAAAGAAGTAAGAATAAAGATGAAGAGAGATAAGGGAAAAAGGAAAAGGGAAAAGGGAGAAGGGAAAAGGAGCAATTACAGTGTAGAATATTCAATTACAGTAGCACATCGTATAATTACAGTGGTGTAGTAAACCGTTACAGCATAAAAAACACAATTACAGTAACACATTGCACAATTACAGTAGTGCAGTAAACCGTTACAGCATAAAAAATACAATTACAGTAGCACATTGCACAATTACAGTAGTGCAGTAAGTCATTACAGCGTAAAATATTCAATTACATCAACAGAGTAAGCAATTACATCACGGTTTTAGTATTATGATAAAATGTTTTTAACTCTCTAAATCCTTTTCAATATCGAGGTTAACAAATTTTGGAGAGGTAAATCCAGTGACACCCACGACAATAATAGTCATAATTCCTCCGAAAACTACTGAAGAAACCACTCCCATTAGTTTAGAGGTAAAACCGCTTTCGAATGCTCCCAATTCGTTTGAAGAACCTACAAATATTGAATTTACGGAAGAAACCCTTCCACGCATATGATCTGGAGTATAAATTTGGAGAATCGTTTGACGAATAACTACTGAAATTCCATCGGCAACACCACTAAAAAATAATGCTGCTACGGAAATCCAAAAATTTGTTGACAGTCCAAAAACGATAATACAAACTCCAAAGGCTAGCACTGCAATAAGTAGTTTTTTACCAGCTTTCTGATTTAACGGAATAGAAGTAGCAATAAGCATTGTGATTAATCCGCCGATAGCAGGCGCAGCTCTTAAAATTCCGAAACCTTCTGACCCTACCTTTAAAATATCTAAGGCAAAAATGGGTAATAAGGCTACGGCACCTCCAAATAAAACGGCAAACATATCGAGTGACAGGGCGTTAAGAACGGTCTTGTTTTGGAAAACGAATGTAATACCTTCTTTAAGGCTTTTGAAAACAGGTTCGCCTAATTTTGGATTTAATATCGGTTTAGCACCAATTTGGAATAAAGCAAGGATACCCAAAAAGATACTGATAACTACCATCACCATAGAACCAAAAACACCAATCCAGCCAATAGTAAAACCGGCCAATGCAGGGCCAACCACTGCAGCAACTTGCCATGTGGAGCTACTCCACGCCGAAGCATTTGGTTTTTCTTTGTTGGGAACAATAAGTCCAAGTAAACTAAAAACGGAAGGAATAATGAAGGCACGTACAATTCCACCTAAAAAAACAAGTGCATAAATAGCATTGAGGGTGAGACTTTTTCCGATGCTTTCAGAGATGTCTGGTTTGAGTACCAAACTCATCAAAATACTAATGACAGCTAAACCGAATAAACATTTAACCAACATGCTTTTCTTTTCATTCTGATCAACGATGTGACCAGCAAATAAAGCCATTCCAATGGCAGGAATCACTTCCATTAAGCCTATTAATCCTAGCGATAATGGATCTTTGGTTATTCGGTAGACTTCCCATTCGATGAGGACAAATTGCATCGACCAACCTAAGACAATGCCCAATCTCATGAGTAAAAACCAACGAAATTCTTTTATTTTAAGTGCTGAAAAAGGATCTTTCTTATTCATTGTTTTCTTTTATATCTCTTAACTTCAATTGTAAGCTTATATTGTTATTCCATTCGTTTTCATCTACAGAATAAACAACTTTGAAAAGGTTTTGATTTTCGGTAAGACTTTTTTTATTGGCAAGGCCAAAGCCAATAGCAGCAAAACCTTCACCGTTATTTTGTTTGACAAACAAACGCAAATGCTCTTCGTCTTTACCCATCGTTTTGCCATAGCCTGTATCATTCACATTTTCAGAGATGAAAACAGGAGTCATGTTTTGTGGACCAAAAGGTTCGAACTGTTTTAGGATTCTAAAGAATTTATCGTTAATGTCGTTTAACTCAATTTCTAAATCGATGGCAATTTCCGGTATCAATAAATCTGGATGAATGGTTTCCTGAACGACTTTTTCGAATTTATTTTTAAAAGCTTCGTAATTTTTCTCAGACATAGTCATTCCTGCGGCATACATGTGACCGCCAAATTGCTCCAAATATTCTGCACTAGCCTCCAAAGCATTATAAATGTCAAAATCCTTTACAGAACGCGCAGAAGCCGCTAGTTTGTCGCCACTTTTGGTAAAAACAATCGTTGGACGATAATGTGTTTCGATTAATCGTGAAGCTACAATTCCTATAACTCCTTTGTGCCAGTCTTCCTGATACACAACGGTAGTGAACTTTTTTTCTTCGTTATTTGTCTCAATTTGAAGTAAAGCTTCTTGGGTAATTTGTTTATCTAAATCTTTTCTATCGGCATTAAAAATCTCTATTTGAGAAGCAAATTCCTCGGCTTGAGCCAAATTAAATTCAGTTAATAATTCGACTGCATAATTTCCATGCTTAATACGTCCGGCAGCGTTTATTCTGGGTGCTATAATAAATACAACATCTGTGATGGTGAGTATTTTCTTTTTTAAGTTTTGAATCATAGCCTGAATACCAGGTCTTGGATCCGAGTTGATGACTTCTAGTCCAAACTTAGCTAAAACCCTATTCTCACCTGTCATAGGGACAATATCTGCAGCAATAGCAGTAGCGACTAAGTCTAAATAAGGAATTAAATCTTCAATGGTTTGGTTTCTATTTCCTGCCAAAGCCTGAACCAGTTTAAAGCCCACACCACAACCACACAATTCATCGTAAGGATAACTGCAATCACTTCGTTTAGGATCTAAAACCGCTACTGCATCGGGCAAAAAATCTCCGGGTCTGTGGTGGTCACAAATAATAAAATCTATGTTTTTTGCTTTGGCGTATGCCACATGATCGATTGATTTTATACCGCAATCTAAAGCGATAATAAGAGTAATTCCGTTGTCATCTGCATAATCGATTCCTTTGTATGAAACGCCATAACCTTCATCATAACGGTCTGGTATATAAGTAGCAATATTTGGATAAAAGGTCTTTAAATAGGAGGAAACCAGTGAAACAGCTGTGGTGCCATCGACATCATAATCGCCAAAAACCATTATGTTTTCGTTGTTTGCAATGGCGTTTTCAATACGAATGACAGCTTTGTCCATATCTTTCATCAAATATGGATCGTGCAAATCGTTTAAACTCGGACGGAAAAATTGTCGGGCATCCTCATAAGTTTCAATGCCGCGTTGCAATAATAATGTGGAGATGTTTTCTTCTACTTTTAAAGCTTCAGAAAGCTGTTTTATCTTTTCTTGGGGTGGTTTTGGTTTGAGAGTCCAGCGCATAATTTTTTGAATGGAGTATATAAATAAATTGAAAACCAAATTTATGATAAAATTTCAAAAGTGTTTGTTAATTATTTTTTTTAAATCCAAAAAGAAACAGTCAGAATCTGAATAAAAAGTGGTTATTTTGAAGTCCATTATTTTTAAAGAAATCAGAAAATGCAAATTCAAGGACAGATTGTTGATATAGACAATAAACGAATTTATTCAGGAGAAATTACTGTTGAAAACGGAAAAATCACTTCGATAGTAGAACAAAATCACGATGTAAAAAACTATATACTTCCAGGTTTTATTGATGCTCATATTCATATTGAAAGCTCTATGCTAGTACCTTCTGAATTTGCTAAAATTGCGGTACTTCATGGAACGGTTGGAACCATTTCTGATCCTCATGAAATTGCCAATGTACTAGGAAAAGACGGTGTTTACTATATGATTGACAATAGTAAAGAAGTGCCTTTGAAGTTTCATTTTGGTGCACCATCTTGTGTGCCTGCGACTTCATTTGAAAGCGCTGGTGCTGTTATAGATTCAGAAGAAATTAAGGAATTAATGGCTTCTCCTGATATTTTTTATTTATCGGAAATGATGAATTATCCAGGAGTATTGTTTGATGATGCCGAAGTTTTGAAGAAAATAGAATGGGCCAAACATTACAA
>JBDTNG010000022.1:0-6682 GCA_039933895.1 Flavobacterium sp.
ACTATCATCAATTAAAGTACAATTGTTAATGCCATTTTTAACTTTCAAACGCATTTCGACTGGAAATAATTGACCTACCCTATGCTCAATTGTGTCCAAATCGTATTTCATGTAAAGCATCGTTAGAATGCAATGCATGCTGTTTTCAATCGAAGCTTCATCAGTAAAAGGAATTGTAATCTGAAAGTATTGATTCTGATATGTAATATTCAAAACAGAAGAATCAACTAAGATTTGTTTCTGAAAAAACACATCGGCAAATTTATCATTTGAACTCCATGTAAAAGTCTTAATCTCCGGTTTTAAAAAAGCTTCAATCGTTTTATTCTTATTCAAAATAAGTACAGAAACATCTGAAAAAAGCTTTAATTTTTCCTTTATTTTATGAGATATCTCCGAAAAACCTTCGTCGTGGGCTGTTCCGATATTGGTCAAAATTCCAATGGTTGGTTTGATGATTTTTTGAAGGTGTATCATTTCACCATTTGTAGAAATTCCAGCTTCAAAAATTCCCAGATTATGATTTTCATTAATGGCAATTACCGAAAGCGGCACACCAACTTGCGAATTATAACTTTTAGGGCTTCTGATGATATTATAATCAGGGCTTAAAAGAAAATTAAGCCATTCTTTAACAATGGTTTTTCCGTTACTTCCTGTAATCCCAATCACAGGAAAATCGAATAAACTTCGGTAATAACTAGCGAAAACTTGTAGTGCCAGTAATGTATTGTCGACAATTAAAAAATTAGCTTTATCGTTCAATCCATCAGGAATATAAGTAACAACAAAATTTTTGACTCCTTTTGAAATTAAATCATCAATATAAATATGAGCATCGTGATTGGGACCAACAAGCGCAAAAAACAAAGTTTTATTCGTGTTTTGCAAGGAACGACTATCGATAGAAACATGATCGATAACACCAGAAGCATTATCAACATTTGATTTTGCGTGAATAACCGAAATAATATTTTGTAAAGCTATACTCAATTTCTTTATTTTTTCTTCGGAGGATTCCCTTCTTGATTTTTTTTCATTGCTTCAAAATAAGCAGCACGACTTAAAGGCTCATATTCTTCTGTTTCACCAAGCATTACCAATTTGTCGTTGTCATTTTTTCTAAAACTGTAATTTGCCAAATTCCCAGTACGCGTACAAACGGCATGTACTTTGGTCACATATTCGGCGGTAGCCATCAATGCTGGCATAGGGCCAAAAGGGTTTCCTTTAAAATCCATATCCAAACCGGCAACAATAACTCTGATTCCTGAATTGGCTAAGTCATTGCAAATAGCTATAATTTCGTCATCAAAAAACTGAGCTTCATCAATACCAACCACATCGCAACCTTGCGCCAGAATACGAATATTGGCAGCGGCAGGTACTGGTGTGGAACGAATTTCATTTTTATTGTGGGAAACAACCATTTCGTCGTCGTAACGCGTGTCGATAGCTGGTTTAAAAATTTCCACTTTTTGCTTGGCGAACTGCGCTCGTCTTAATCTTCGAATTAATTCTTCGGTTTTACCCGAAAACATAGAGCCACAGATGACTTCAATCCAACCAAATTGTTCTTTATGATTTACTGTATTTTCGAGAAACATTTTTTAATTTTATATCGGAAAAAATGAATAGTTTTTATTACTTTGTGTCACAACAAATTTATTAAAAAAGATACGCCTCACTCACTATAATTTTAAAAGTTATGAAATAAATTATTAAAATGTTTTTTGTATTAAATAGAAGTCATTTCAATAATTATAGATTTTCCAAAATAGTAAAATATAAGATACTCATGAAAAAAAAGTTAGAAGCCGAATTAACTAGCATTGCCCACAGAATTTTACAAATGAAACACAAAGATGACGTTCGTGAATTACATCATGAAACTCAGAAATTGTATGAAAAACTGTCGGTTTTATTGTTTGTTGAAGAGAATTTTGGTGACATAAAACCTACTATTGGTCTTCATGAAATCGAAGTTAAATTGGAAAAAGCTTTTGATTTTGATGAGAAAATTGTTGTTGCAGAATTAAATGATGAAGAAGAATTAATCGTTGAAACCAAAAAAGAAGCACCACAAGCTAAAGTTCCTACCAAAGAAGAACCTATTAAAATAGAAGAAGTTCCTCCAACTAAAATTGAAGTTGCTCCTGTGGAAGAAGTTATAGAAGAAGAAGAAGTTATAAAAGAAGAACTAAAAGCTGAAGTTGTTGTTGAGCAACCTAAAGTAGAAGAAAAAGCGCCTATTATTGAGATTCCGAAGCCGGAGAAAAAGCAGGTTTCTATTGATGATATTTTAGGAGAACTGCAACCAGAACCAATTTTTGACAGAGTAAGTGATGGAAAAGTTTCGGCTGAGATTTTCAAAATTATTGATGATAAAATTGAAGAAACGCCTGTGCCTGAAGTCAAAACCGCTACACCTCAAATAGCATTAGAGACTGCATTTATAGACTTCGACAAAAGGGAAGACGTTATTTTTGAAAAGGTTGATCCAAAACCGGCAACCAATCTTAATGACAAATTAAATAAGAGCATCAACATTGGATTGAATGACAGAATAGCTTTCGAAAAGAATCTTTTTGGCGGAAGCAGTGAAGATTTTAACCGTGTAGTTTCACAATTGAGTACTTTCGATAGTTTGGAAGATGCTAAAAACTTCATTGAAGAAATGGTTAAACCTGATTATAACGATTGGAAAGGTCAGGATGAATTTGCCGCACGTTTTATGGAATTTGTAGAAAATAAATTCGTCTAATGGGTAAATTATATTTAGTCCCTACTCCTATTGGTAATTTGGAAGACATGACTTTCAGAGCGATTAAAATCTTGAAGGAAGTCGATTTGATACTGGCAGAAGACACCCGTACCAGCGGAAAATTATTGAAGCATTTCGAAATTTCTACACACATGCATAGCCATCATATGCATAACGAGCACAAAACGGTTGAGAATATTATTAAAAGAATTCAAGCGGGAGAAAATATCGCTTTAATCTCTGATGCAGGAACACCTGCTATTTCAGATCCTGGATTCTTATTAACGAGAGCTTGTGTAGAAAACAATATTGAAGTCGATTGTTTGCCTGGCGCAACCGCTTTCGTGCCAGCATTAGTGAACAGTGGTTTACCGAATGACAAATTTATTTTCGAAGGTTTTTTACCGGAGAAAAAAGGACGTCAGACTCGTTATTTGGCACTTGCCGAAGAAACTAGAACCATGATTTTGTATGTTTCTCCACATAAATTGGTTAAAACATTGGCTGAATTTGCACAGTATTTTGGCAGCGACCGACAAGTTTCTGTTTCGAGAGAAATCTCTAAGCTGCATGAAGAAACTGTTCGAGGAACTGCAGAAGAAGTTCTGAAACACTTTGAAATTAAACCTCCAAAAGGTGAAATTGTTGTAATTGTTGCGGGGAAAAACGTTGTCAAGGAGAGTAAGAAAGAATTATAAGTTATGAGTTATTAGGGATAAGACAGTCACAGTGGTCAGTTTACAGTGATCAACTTGCAAAACAAAGTCATCGTTTTATAAAAGAAAGTCACTCCATCATAAAACAAAGTGACTCGGAAATAAAACAAAACCACTCAATTGTAAAACAAAGTCACTCGCTTATAAAAGGAAGTCACTCAAACATAAAACAAAACCACTCAATTGTAAAACAAAGTCATTCATTTTTAAAATAAACTAGTAAATAATACAAACATGTCCATAGCTGCTTTTTTAACTCAGTTGAGAACAACACCTAAAACCAATACGTTTCAGGAAACGATACAAGTTATTGAAGAAAATTACGACTTCACTCCTACTGCTTTTCAAAATGGAGATCAGCATAATGCTGTTGGAGAAAATTCGGGATCGTGTAAGCTGTTTGCTTTTGCACAATTACAACATTTATCTGTTGAAGAAACATTGGCTTGTTTTGGTGCGTATTACTTTGAAGAAGTACTACAAAATCCTCAAGGAAGCAACCATCAAAATATTAGGAATTTTATGAAAACTGGATGGAATGGCGTTAGATTTGAAGGAAATGCGTTGGTGGATAAATAAGGAAATACTTTAATTAATGAAAAAAATGATCTACCTATTTCTTGTCTTATTATTTGGTTTTAATTTAAAACATGAACCAAAGCAAGAAGTAATCAATGTTTTATTTATTGGAAATAGCTTTACTAATTATCACAAAATGGCTAATATGTGCAAAAGATGCTTGATGAGACTCAATCAAATTTCAACATTGAGCAATCTTGTTTTCCTGGCATGACTCTTTCAGACCATCTGAACAATATAATCGTGTCTAAAAATAAAGATGAAAATATAGAAATCAGATTGAAAGAAAAAGGGGAAATTACTGAAACAGAAAAAAAACTTATCTCAAAGAAATGGAATATCATTATTTTGCAAGAACACCCTTCATATTATTATTTTCCAGAATCAATAAATAAAATCACCGTTCCCACAATACAAAAAATTAAACAACTGGTAAACAATCCAAATTGTAAATACATCAACTTTAATATTTGGCCTGGTGGAGTTCAATACCCACAGAAAGGTACTTGTATAACATTAAATAATTTGGATTGGACATCAAATTCTTCTGACACCATCTGTTCGAGTAAAATTGACAATTTAGAAGATGAAATAAAAAGACTCAACCAATCTGCTCAATTAATAGCGAACAAAAACGGTTTAATTCAATCAGACCATTGCAATTTGCGTTATAAAGTCATGAAAAAATTACCAGAAATAATTTTAAATGAAAGAGATTATCATCCATCTGAAGCAGGATCATTTTTAAATGCTTGTCAATTTTATAAATTATTAACAAATAAAAAAGTTTTAAAATTGAATTACAACGGAAATCTAAATCCTAAGGAAGCAAAATTATTAAAGGAAATAACAGATTAAAAGGATTTAATTTTGGAAGGAAAACAATATTTCTTTTTAAAATAGTTATCCTATTGAAATTCCATTTACTGCAAAATAAATCGCAAAAAAGACAATTATAAATATTTCAACAATCCAAAGCCACTTAATATTTATTCTTTTAATATCAACAATTATTCGCTCTACGGCAATTAATAAAATATTTATTAAGCTCCTATAAATGCTATTACTGCCGCTAAGGCATTGCCTCCTTTATTATCTATTAATGAATAATAAAGCGTAATGAGAATCAAGATTACTTCGATTGCTATTAAAACAATTAACAGAGGTGTTATTTTGATATACTTCATTTTTAAGTAAATTATTTTTTAAAAGAGCGAAGAGTATTATCAATTAAAGACTCAATGGCTATGAAGTTGTTTGCTAGCTTTGTAATATCGTTTTCAAGATTTTCTTCGTCAAATGTTACCCAACCCTCCATTAATGTTAGAGGTCCGAACTTTACACTTGCATTTTCCCAATTATCCTGGTGTTTTTTAAATTCATTTCTGAAACTGTCTGCAAATTCTCTGCTTGAGATGTTATATCCTTTCAGTTTTCTAAGTTTGAATGCGTGAATATTATAAAATAGTTTATTTTCTTTAATTGTTTTGTCATTAATCCAAACAGAAAAAAATATTCTGGCCTCAGCATTCAATGGATCATTTGAATCGTTTGTCCATTCTTGCTTGTATAGTTTTAAGAATACAGAATCTAAAACGATACCAGTACTGACTTCGAGTTGCTTGCTGTTTAAAGCAGTTTTATCCAGCTTTTTGGCTGATTTTTCAAATGTGTTTAAATACAATTCGAAGTTCATGGTTGTTGTTTTTATTTATACTAATTTCCAGTTTTCCTCTTTTAAATGTTTTTTACAAGATTTACAAAATTCTTTTTCATAATCGACAAGATTTCCACCTTGAGCATCTCTCATATAACACGTTTTAGTAAGACAATGACGCAAACCTTGTGTATGGCCGAGTTCGTGTAAAATAACTTTGTAGAATTGTTCTGATTTTTTCTTTTTGGATAATCTAAAACTAGAAACAACACAAGCGTTTCCTGGGCAGTTTCCAAGTCCCATGACACCCCAATCTTGGTGATTTCCTTTGGTTGTACTGATGTCTTTATAAGAAAGCCCAACAATTACTTCATCCTCACCAATTTGATGTTTCAGGAATGTAAGTAAAGAATCTGCGCGATATCTATTTCTTAACTTATTGTAGGATTGTTTTGGGAAAGGAATACTTTTTCGTAATACCGTTTGGGGATTGACAACAGCAATTTTTTGCAGAATCGCTTTCGCTTCATCACTTGAAAAGTCCCCTAATGGCTGAAGAACAATAGTTTTATCCTTTTTATTTTGACTGCAATTAACAAACGATAGATTTAAGACTAACAGTACTAAAATAGCGATACACTTTTTCATATTGATTGTGTGATATATATCTGTTACTATTTTTGATACTTATTTAGACAATGAATCTTTCATTTCAGTAGCAATTTTTTTGAATCTTTCGTCTTGGAATAGATATGATTTTGTTTCCTTAAACCAAGCATTGAATTTTTCAATATCCTTAGCTAAATAATATTGTTGCAAAACTTGGAATGCATTTTCTGGATTGTACGTTTTATCTGGACATTCGCTAAAAACTTTGCGACATATCGTTGCGGCTTCTTCGACATTACTGGTTTTAGCCGATGCAAAAATTAACTCTTTGTTTATATAAGCGTTCAGTGGATCACT
>JBDTNG010000023.1:0-5877 GCA_039933895.1 Flavobacterium sp.
TTTCGTCTTGCAAAAGTAAATCTGTTTTTCAATAAGACTAAAGATATTCAAAAAGGTTTAATTGTAAATTGTTTTTGATATGAAATAATGAAACTTAAGTTGGCTAGGGTTCTGCTATGAAGTAACCATACTAGAACTATGCTATATCTATGCTATATCTATGCTATATCTATGCTATATCTATGCTGTATCCATACTATATCTATTAGTTATAGCATATACTTACTTCATAATTAGCCATGGATGAAGTAATAGCTATGATTTGGATAGGTAAGGCACACATTTTAACTTTAAGGATAGTGAAAAAGATAGTAACTTAGCCACTTAGAAAACTTGTGACCAAAAAAATGATTCAAACTGTAATTTTCGATATGGATGGTGTAATTGTGGATACAGAACCTGTTCACCATTATGCTTACCACCAACATTTTAAACTTTTAAATATTGATATTTCTCCAGAAATGTATGCCACTTTTACTGGGAATTCAACGAAGAATATTTACCAAAGACTAAAAGAAACATTTGATTTGGAAGAAGATGTTCTCACTTTGGTGCAAACCAAAAGAAATATTTTTAATGATGCTTTCGATAGTAAAATCGATTTGTATTTATTAGATGGCGTAGAAGATTTGATTAAAGAATTGTTTGCCAATGGAATCCAGTTGGTTTTGGCATCCTCATCTGCGAAAGTTACTATTGAAAGGATTTTTAAGCGATTCAATCTGCATCAGTATTTTACGCATATCGTTTCCGGAGAAGACTTTCCCAAATCGAAACCAGATCCAGCCATTTTTAATCATGCGGTATTTTTATCGCAAACATCAAAGGAAAATTGTATCGTTATTGAAGACAGTACGAACGGGATAAAAGCGGCTAAATCGGCGGGAATTTATTGCATTGGATATGATAGTGTGAATTCGAAATTGCAAGACTACTCTTTGGCGGATAAAGTGATTAGCCACTTTAATGAGTTGAATTTTGAGAAAATAAAAACGATAGATTATTGTTAATCTGAAGTGTTTTAATGAATACTTAAATCATTCGTTTTATAAATGATACAAAAAAGCCAGTTCATTGAACTGGCTTTTTTCTTATTCTTAATGGTTGTTATTTTTTTACTTCGACATCAACGTTTTTGCTGTCTACAGAAACACCATCTCCGCTTACTTTTACTGCAGTTCCTTCTTTAACGACAGTATCTGCTGGTACGGGAACCTCAACGGTTTCTACTTTTTCAACAGTATTGGTTTCTACTGTTTCTGTGGTTTTTTCCTCTTTTTTTCCACAAGAGAAAATAAATAAAGCTGCTGCTAATCCTAAATAAAATGTTCCTTTTTTCATAGTTAAAGATTTAAGTTTAAGTAAATATACTGAAAAAGAGAATGACTTTAACAGTATTTTATTTACTCCAATGCTTTTTTATAAGTTTGTAAACAACGTTCTCTGGCTTCATTATGGTCAACAATAGGTTTTGGATAATCTGGAGTTTCCAATTCAGGGATCCATTTTTTAATATATTCTAACTGTTTGTCGAATTTTTTAATTTGCTCCGTAGGATTGAATATTCTGAAATAAGGAGCAGCATCAACGCCAGACCCTGCTGCCCATTGCCAATTTCCTACGTTGCTTGCCTGTTCGTAATCCAATAATTTGGTTGCAAAATAAGTTTCTCCCCAGCGCCAATCAATTAATAAATGCTTGCACAAAAAACCAGCCACAATCATTCTCACGCGATTGTGCATGTGTCCGGTGGCGTTAAGTTCTCTGATTCCGGCATCAACAAAAGGATATCCGGTTTTTCCGTCGCACCATTTTTGGAATAAATCTTCATCGTTATTCCAAATGATAGCATCGTATTTTTCCCTGAAACTTTTGTGGGTGGTATGGGGAAAATGCCATAAAATCTGCATGAAAAACTCGCGCCAAATTAGCTCTTTTAAAAAAGTTTCATTATTGCTTTTGATGGCTTTAGCTACTATTTTTCGGATGGAAACGGCACCAAAACGTAAATAAACGCCCAACATTGATGTGCCTGAAACAGCAGGATAATTTCGTGTTTCTTCGTAATGGTCGATTAATTTTTCGGAAATATCGAAGGGCATGATTTTAATTTTTGAGGCGTAAAAACCAACCTCCTTTAAACTTAAAAAAGGATAGGAATGCGTGGTGATTTTGTCCAAAGCCCCTTCCGAATTGTAAATAGGTAACTTTATTCTGCTGAAATTTTCTTTCCATTTATTCGAGTAAGGCGTGTACACTACATAAGGTTTACCATCGTCTTTGACGACTTCGTTTTTTTCAAAAATGACTTGGTCCTTGCTGGTTTTGAATTCAACGCTGTTTGCTGTAAACAACTGATTTAATTCTTTGTCCCGTTTTCTGGCATAAGGTTCGTAATCATGATTTGTATAAACAGTTTGGATATTATTTTCGGAAATAAGCTGTTGAAAAATAGTTATAGGATTACCATGAAACACGGCCAGCGATTTGTCTTTTTGGTTTAATTTACTTTGAATGTCAGAAAGCAATTCATGAATAAAAGTAACCCTTGCATCGTCTTTTGGCAATTGTGACAGTATGTTTTCATCAAAAATAAAAACAGGCAAAACTTCTGTATCACTATGCAGTGCATGGAAAAGTCCGACATTATCTTCTACTCGTAAGTCACGACGAAACCAAAATAGATTTATTTTATTTTTCATGTTCAGCACCAAAAAGAGCTATTAATTTTGATCTTCGGAAGTTGAATATTTCTTCCAATTTTGGCTTGACTAAAAAAGGATGAACCATTTGGCCCAGTATTCCGAAGGGAAGTTTATAATGCACGATATCTTCCATAAAAACACCCTCTTCAGTTTCCGTAAAAAAATGCTTGTGATGCCAAAAGGAGTAAGGACCGAAGCGTTGCTCATCTACAAAATAATCTTGGTACTTGAGATGAGCAATTTCGGTTACCCATTGCAGGGAAACGAGTGGGAAAGGAGAGATTTTATAATGTATAATTTGACCTTCAAACATCTTGCGATCGTCACCAGACAAAGTTTGAAAATGCATTGAATCAGGAGTGATGGCATTTAAATTCTTTGGATCTGAAAAAAAGTCCCAAGCTTTTTCAAGAGATATGGGTAATTTTTGCGTTTGATGGAGCGTATATATTTTCATATTCTGTAAAATTACTGATTTGTTGAATGAAATATTTAAAATGAGAACCGAAATAATTTTGTTTTATCTTTTTCTTAACAATTGATATCATTTCGAAATTTTATCTTTGAGAAAAAATAAACTATTACAAAATGGGAAAAATAATTGTTGCATTAGCTCTTATGATTGCTTCATTCACAATTGAAGCACAAGTAAAAATTCCGCAGGCAAGTCCAAAATCATCACTTATTCAAACGGTTGGTCTGACTGATGTTGAAATTGACTATCACAGACCGAGTATGAAAGGCAGAGTTGTTTTTGGCGATTTAGTACCTTTTGGAAAAGTATGGAGAACAGGTGCGAATGAAAACACTATTGTTTCTTTTAGTGATGATGTTGTGTTAAATGGTACTACATTAAAAAAAGGGAAATATTCTATTTATACTATTCCAAACCCTGATAATTGGGAAGTTATTTTTTATGCAACAACTGATAACTGGGGAAATCCAGAAACCTGGGACGATGCTAAAATTGTTTTGAAAGTAAACGCAAAGCCGGAAATTTTAAACAGAGCAGTGGAAACATTCACTATTGGCGTTAACAATACCGATAATAATTTTGCCAATTTAGAATTCTCATGGGAAAAAACGCTTGTAGCAGTTAAGTTTGAAGTTCCAACTCAAAAAGCGACTTTAGCAAGCATTGATAAAACATTGTCCGGACCAGCTGCAGCTGATTATTTTGCCTCTGCACAATATTTCTATCAATCCAATGGAGATTTGAATAAAGCGTTGAATTATGTGAATAAAGCGTATGATATGCACCCGAGTAAACCATATTGGTATTCTCGCTTAAAATCACAGATTCAAGCCAAATTAGGAGATAAAAAAGGAGCCATAGAAACTGCCAAAATATCTTTAGTCGCTGCTCAAGTAGCTAAAAATGATGATTATATAAAAATGAATCAGGACAGTATTTCTGAATGGTCTAAAAAGTAGCACGCAGATTAATAATTAATATATTGAAAGTCCTGAGAATTTATTTTCAGGATTTTTTTTAGCTTATATAATTCCAGATATTTTTTTTCTTGGATAATTCAATAAAAATGCGGCGTAAAGTTTGGTGTTCAGGTCTTTCCATTGGTGCATCCTCTTTCAACAATTTCATGGCGTGATGTCTGGCCAGCAATAGAATATCTTTGTCTTTTACCAAATCGGCAATCTGAAGATTTAAAACACCACTTTGTTGTTTGCCCATGATATCGCCGGGGCCACGAAGTTTTAAATCGACTTCAGCAATTTCGAAACCATCATTGGTACCCACCATGGTCTCCATTCGAGTTTTGGAATCGTTTCCAAGTTTGTGGCTGGTCATTAAAATGCAATAACTTTGTTCTGCACCACGACCTACACGACCCCGCAATTGATGTAATTGAGATAATCCAAAACGTTCTGCACTTTCAATAATCATAACAGACGCATTGGGTACATTCACGCCGACCTCGATAACCGTAGTCGCGACCATAATATTGGTTTTTCCTTCTGAGAAACGCTTCATTTCGGCATCTTTTTCAGCAGGTTTCATTTTGCCATGTACAATAGAAACAGCGTATTGTGGTAAAGGAAAATCACGTGAAATACCTTCATAACCATCCATTAAATCTTTGTAATCCATTTTTTCAGACTCCTGAATAAGCGGATATACAATATAAATCTGGCGGCCTTTGGCAATTTCGTCTTTTAGGAATTTCCAGACTTTGAGTCGGTTACTATCAAAACGATGCACGGTTTGAATGGGTTTTCTTCCCGGAGGCAATTCATCAATTACTGAAATGTCCAAATCACCATACAAACTCATCGCCAAAGTCCTTGGAATAGGTGTGGCGGTCATGACTAAAATATGGGGTGGAATTTCGTTTTTCTTCCATAATTTACTTCGTTGTTCAACACCAAAACGATGTTGCTCATCAATAATAGCCAAACCCAGGTTTTTGAATTTTACTTTATCTTCCAATAAGGCATGCGTACCAATTAAAATATCTAAAGTACCATTTTCCAATTCTTCGTGAATGCTGTTTCGGTCTTTCGTTTTAGTAGAACCTGTCAGTATTCTGATATTTAAATTCAGGTCTTTGGCCAATTCTGTAATCCCTATAAAATGCTGATTGGCTAAAATTTCTGTTGGTGCCATCAAGCAAGTCTGGAAGCCATTATCTAAAGCCAAAAGCATCGTCATGAGCGCCACAATGGTTTTTCCTGAACCCACATCACCTTGTAAGAGACGGTTCATTTGAGCATTACTGCCTAAATCATTTCTGATTTCTTTGAGTACTTTTTTCTGGGCGTTTGTCAGTTCAAAAGGCAAATGATTGTTGTAAAATTCGGTGAAATTAGTGCCGACTTTATCAAACGGATGCCCTTTGATTTTATGCTTTCGAATGAGGTTTTTGGTGATGAGCTGCAATTGAATAAAAAACAATTCTTCAAATTTTAATCGGAATTGCGCTTTCGCCAAATGGTCCTGACTTTTCGGAAAATGAATATTAAAAAGCGCGGCATTTTTGGGAATTAATTTTAATTCTTCCAATAAATAGCCAGGTAAAGTTTCGGTAAATAACGCCTGAGTTTCGGTAAACAATTGTTGCATCATTTTATTGATGATTTTGTTTGTGATCCCTCTTTGCGTTAGTTTTTCGGTAGAAGGATATACAGGCTGCATGGCAGATCGTAGACTTTG
>JBDTNG010000024.1:0-4503 GCA_039933895.1 Flavobacterium sp.
GGTTCGAATCCGGACGATGCCTCTAAAACCTTCAAGGAAACTTGGAGGTTTTTTTATGTTTTATTGTTATTAAAAATAATATATATCAAGCTCATACACCGGTTCTCAGAAGCATTGGGACAGGCAAAGAATTAAAAATTTTCTCATATTTTATTTAAGAATTAAAATCTTAAGAGGTGAAATTTTACATATATACATGTCTAAATTATCCATATTAAGACGAATATTACTAATAATCATTTGAGAAGCTGCTTTTACTTTTTTGATTTCAAGAAGGGTTTCTTTATTTATTTTGTTTCCTTTTATATCAATTGTTTTACCCACTTTGTTAAAACTTGAGTCGATAAAACTAATTTGGAAACCAATTATATTAGTTTTGAAATCAAATAAAAATTCAGGTATTTCATAGTCTATTCTAGCATTCTGAAGATCCTGATAAGTTAATTCAACAATACATTTTGAAGCACAACCATGACCATTAATAGTAGTAAAACCTGAGGGCAACCCTTTAATCCTAAAAACATGTTCTTCTACAACTTTTGAACCATCAAATTTTTTAATTTCAACAATGACTTTGGTTTCAGTTCCAGAACCAGCTTTTAAAATATATTTTCCATTTACAAAGGAAACACCATCACCAGAAACGGTATAAGATTTAGCTTTGTTTACAGCAATAGAAATTGGATTGGGGACACCACGATAAACCACATTCATTTTGTCTGCAGCAACGACACTTAATTGAGGTTTTGGCTTTACAATAGAATCATTTTGACCATAAAAAGATAAGGAGAAAAATAGAAAAAACAGACTATAAAAGTGATTTTTCATGTAGCGAATTTATTTCTTTTCTATTTTTTCAATGGTGTTTTTAACAAAGCCTTTATCACTTGGAAACCAGCCTTCAACCAATAAGAAAATACCAAAAACAATCAATAATACACTGCTTATTTTTTTTACTTTTATAATGTTTTCTACAGTTAATTTATTTCTTAATTGTTTGGCCAAAAGTATTTTACCAATATCTGTAGCAATATAAGTAATGATCACTGTAGTGAAAAACCAAACTACATAAGAAACTTCAGCGTGTAATTTTGGAACAAACGTAATGATGATTAACAACCAAAAACCCAGAACACCAATGTTGATAAAGTTGAGTAAAAATCCTTTTATAAATAAGCTTAAATAATCTTTTTTAATCAATTCGACTACCTCTTCTTCTACTTCGGCTTTGTGTGCTTTACGTAGTTTAAAATAAGTAATAACACCGTAAGTCACCATGATAAATCCCCCGAAAATATACAATGCCGGATCATCTTTTAAACTCTGGATTAATCGGTAACTTCCTAAATAAGCCACACCAATAAAGAAAATATCAGCTAAAATAACACCTAAATCGAAGAATAATGCGGCACGAAAGCCTTTGGTAATACTGGTTTCAAGTAATACAAAAAAAACGGGTCCAATCATGAAACTTAAAAATATTCCTAATGGGATTCCGTTGCTAATAATGTATTCTATCATAAAGTTTTATTTTGAGAACTGGCAAGTTAAAGCTTATATTGATAAAAATACACTTCTTAACACAATTTTACTACTAAAAGTCACGGTGAGCAACGTTTTTTATCTTTTGCTCACCACGATATTTCCGCCAAGAATTGTTTTTTGATTGACTTGTTTTGGATTTCCATAAATTGTTATAGAACCTCCAGCTCTGGTTTTAGCGTCTACTAAATCTGAAGCAGTAATATCGACGCTACCTCCTGCATTTACAGACACTGTAGCTTGTGAAGTTTGACATTCTTTAGCTTCCAAAACACCTCCAGAATTAATCACAACATCTATATTTTGTGTTTTTCCTTTCAATTTAATGACAGCACCATTTGAAGATTTTACCGAAATACGTTGTGCATCAATAGTGACTCTTATTTGAGATCCTTCTTTGGCAATTAAACCAAAATCAAGTGATTTAATTTCTGTTTCACAAGAAACATAGGATCCTTCATTGGCTTCTATACCTTCTATTTTTTTAAAATATACTTTAGCTTCAATGTCATCTCCTTTTAATAATTTACCAAAAGGCATTCTTATTTTCAATTCGTTATTAGCATTAATAACTTCTACTTCGTTGGCTGAACTTCCTTTGATTTCAATTTTATTTTCGGTTGAAGGAATCAATTGAACTGATATTTTATCAAAAGCAGTTACTTTGGTAAAATCTCCTACATTTTTAGTGACTTGTGCTGAAATAAAAGTACTTACTGAGAGAAATGAAATGATAAATAATTTTTTCATGGGATTAGTTTTTTCTTAAAAAGTGAAAGTCTAGTTGTTTTTTAACCAAATCGGCGGTTTTAACTTTAACGTAAACTTCATCGCCTAATTGTAAAATATTCTTAGAAATTTCTCCCACTAATGCATATTGCTTTTCATCGAAAGTATAATAATCGTCTTTAATTTCGCGTATACGAACCATTCCTTCACATTTGTTTTCAATGATTTCAACATAAATTCCCCATTCGGTTACACCTGAAATTACCCCTAAAAACTCCTGATCTTTGTGATCTTGCATGTATTTAACTTGCATGTATTTGATAGAATCACGTTCGGCATTGGTTGCCAAACCTTCCATATTTGAGGAATGCACACATTTTTCTTCGTACAATTCTTCACTAACAGATTTTCCTCCATCCAAATAAAACTGTAACAAACGATGCACCATCACGTCAGGATAACGACGAATTGGAGAAGTAAAATGACTGTAATAATCGAAAGCCAATCCGTAATGACCAATATTTTCCGTAGAATATTTGGCTTTACTCATCGTTCGAATCGCAAGCGTATCAATTAAATTTTGCTCTTTTTTACCATTAACATCTTCCATCAATTGGTTTAAAGCTTTTGAAATATTTTTGGTATCACGTAAATCTAGTTTATAACCAAATCTTGAAATCACTCCTTGCATTGCAAAAAGCTTGTCTTCATTAGGTTCATCGTGAATACGATACACAAAGGTTTTCTTTTGTTTTCCTATAAATTCTGCCACTTTTCTGTTGGCTAACAACATGAATTCTTCAATTAAATGATTGGCATCTTTGCTTTGTTTGAAATACACACCAATAGGTTCTGCATTTTCATTTAAGTTGAATTTTACTTCTACTTTATCAAAAGAAATGGCGCCTTCATTCATTCTTTTTCTACGAAGAATTTTAGCCAATTCATCTAATTTTAAAGTCGCTTCAACTAATTCAGGGCCAACAATATATTCTTTTCCAGTAATAGAAATTTCAGCAGGAATCACATTTCCTTTGGTTTCAATAATTTGTTGTGCTTCTTCATATGCAAATCTTTGGTCAGAATAAATCACCGTTCTTCCAAACCATTGATTGATAACTTCTGCTTTTTCATTGATTTCAAAAATGGCAGAAAACGTATATTTTTCTTCATTCGGACGAAGTGAACAAGCAAAATTTGACAATACTTCTGGCAACATTGGTACCACTCTGTCTACTAAATAAACCGAAGTTCCTCGATTGTAAGCTTCATCATCTAAAATAGTTCCTTCTTTCAAATAGTAAGAAACATCGGCAATATGAATACCAATTTCGTAATTACCATTCTCTAATTTTTTGAAAGACAAAGCATCATCAAAATCTTTAGCATCTTTTGGATCAATCGTATACGTTAGTGTTTGTCGCATGTCACGACGATTGGCAATTTCACTTTCTTGAATTGAAGTATCTATTTTTTGTGCATACACTTCTACTTCAACAGGGAAATCATATGGTAAACCATATTCTGCTAAAATTGCATGAATTTCGGTATCGTGTTCTCCTGGTTTTCCTAATACTTTTAAAATAGTTCCAAAAGGAGAATCGGCTTTTTTAGGCCAATCTTCAATTTTAGCAATAACCACATCGCCATGTTGTGCTTCACCTATTTTATCTTTTGGAATAAAAATATCGGTATACATTTTGGCGTTGGCTGTAGTCACAAAGGCAAAATTCTTTTGAATATCGATAACACCTACGAACTCGGATTTGGCTCTTTCTAAAACCTCAATAACTTCCGCTTCGGGACGTTTTCCTTTTCTACGGTTATAGACATACACTTTGACTTTATCTTTGTCTAAAGCATGGTTTAAATTGTTAGTGGGGATAAAAACATCTTCTTCGAAGTCTTCACAAATGAAATAAGCTGTTTTTCTCGAAGTCATATCGATTGTTCCTTCAAAATAATCTTGGCTCATCGCTTTGACTAAATATTTTCCAGGTTCTGTTTCGATTACTTTTTTCTGTGAAGCAAGAATTTTTAAATCTTTAATAATTTCATTTCTGCTTTGGGTATCATCCAAGTCTAAAATAGCAGCTACTTGTTTATAATTGAATGGTTTATTGGCGTTTTGTGATAGTATTTTTAAAATCTTTGCAGAGAGATCTTTCTCTTTTTTTCCAAACTTTTTTGGCATTTTACTCATAATTCATTTTTTCTAAAGTTGAAATTTAC
>JBDTNG010000025.1:0-1757 GCA_039933895.1 Flavobacterium sp.
TCGCTTTTACTCTTGATGCAATGTCTGACATAATCTTTAATTTTAAATTTTAATTTGTTGGCAAAAATAAAAAACTTTATTTTAAAACAACTATTTAGTTAATAAATGTGTGGACTAATTTATAAAATAAATTTCACAAACAATCCAGAATGTTATTTAATTTCACTTTTTATTCTTTTTTTTGCACAATATAATTTTATAAATATTATGAAGAAAATAGTGATTTTCGCTTCTGGATCGGGTACTAACGCTGAAAATTTAATAAAATATTTTAAGGCAACTAATACCGCATCTGTTGTTGCAGTATTTACAAATAACCCAGATGCTAAAGTTATTCAGAGAGCTGAAAATTTAGAACTTCCTGTTCAAGTTTTTTCGAAATCAGATTTATTTGAAAGTAAAGTATTACATGAAGTAAATTCTTTTCGACCTGATTGGATTGTTCTTGCCGGATTTTTATTAAAATTACCGGAGTCTTTTGTTGCAGCATATCCAAATAAAATAATAAACATACATCCAGCTTTGTTACCTAAATATGGTGGAAAAGGAATGTATGGAATGAATGTACACAAAGCTGTAGTTGAATCCAGAGAAAAAGAAACTGGAATCACCATTCATTTTGTAAATCAAAACTATGATGAAGGTAATATTATTTTTCAGAAGAAAGTAACGGTTTTGGTTACTGATACTCCTGATGTTGTTGCGGAAAAAATTCACGAATTAGAGCAACGTTATTTTCCTGAAGTTGTTGAGAAACTCATAACCAATACTTTATAATTTTGAACCCACAACACGATGTCCATATTTACACAGATGGCGCTGCCAAAGGAAATCCTGGACGTGGTGGTTATGGTGTTGTGATGGAACTTGTTGGCACGCCACATAGTAAAGAGTTTTACGAAGGTTTTCGTCATACTACAAACAATCGCATGGAATTATTGGCCGTCATTGTTGGTCTCGAAAAACTAAAAAAACCTAACATGAAGGTTTTGGTAGTTTCTGATTCTAAATACGTGGTTGATTCTGTAATGAAGAAATGGGTTTTTGGCTGGGAAAAAAAAGGTTTTGCAGGCAAAAAAAACCCCGATTTATGGAAGCGTTTTCTAATGATTTACAGAAAACACCAAGTCGATTTCAAATGGATAAAAGGTCACAACAATCATCCTCAAAACGAGCGTTGTGATGAATTAGCTGTTATGGCTTCTAATCAAAAGGAACTTTCCGTGGATGTTTTTTATGAAAAAGAAGAGGCTAAAATTTTATAGCAACTTCTAATCATATACATTTTCAAACTTCAAACTTATAAACTATCTTTGCCGCTTAATTCGAAACAGATAGAATGAATAAATTATTAATAGTTGGAACTGTTGCTTTCGACGCTATTGAAACTCCTTTCGGAAAAACAGATAAAATTTTAGGTGGTGCAGGTACTTATATAGGACTTTCGGCTTCTAATTTCAACCTTAAATCAGCAATTGTGTCTGTAGTTGGTGATGATTTTCCACAAGAATATTTAGATTTATTGACTAATAGAAATATTGATATTTCTGGTATAGAGGTTGTAAAAGGAGGTAAAACTTTCTTCTGGAGCGGTTTGTATCACAATGATTTGAATTCTAGAGATACATTGGCAACAGAATTAAACGTTTTGGCGGACTTTCAACCAAAAGTGCCACAAGATTTTAAAACTGCCGAAATTGTAATGCTAGGAAATTTACATCCTTTAGTACAAAGTAGTGTTTTGGATCAAATGGATG
>JBDTNG010000026.1:0-17369 GCA_039933895.1 Flavobacterium sp.
TACTCATTGTTTGTAACATACAAATTATCGAAAGTAAAATAACTTAATCCTGTATATATATAAGGAGTAGAGAAAAATCCGTGCTCATGTAAATTGAAGTCAAACCAATTGAATTCAAAACCTGCAGAGAATTCTGTAATTGTATTTTCGAAATGCAAACCTCTTTCCTTACGGGCATTTACATCCGATTTTAAATCATTTCCTTTTATTTTTGCTCTAATGGCTGAAAAACGCCAAGAATAACGCGGATTTTTGTTCCATTTGTACAAAATTCCTATAGCTGGTTCACTAGGAGCAATATATGTTGTATTTCCTACATCACCTATATAATTACTTCCTCCACCAAAGACGCCAATTTCATGAATTTGCGCATTAGCCATCTGAAACAGAAAGATAAAAGTTAAAATGTAAGTTAGTTTTTTCATTTATTCTAAATAGGGTGCAAATATAACAATTCTGTACACTTAACAAAGTGAAAATGTGTGTCTGTGAACAAATTATTATAAAAATTAAACGTTTTTAATTTAGAAACGGAAAATAGAGTGTTGTAGTATTGTAGGATGGAATTAATTTCGCTTGTCTTCGCCCCAAAGTAATTTGTTTCGGAGTGTTTTTAAGAATGTTTCATCTGGGATTTCTACCATGTTAATTTTGAATGGCGTTTTCTTAATCGTTAAGATCGATTCGTTTTTTACCGAAGCAATTCTAGAGTCTAAAGAAACAAGGTAATTTTCTTCTCGACCTGATACTTTTAACTTAATCGTAGTGTTGTCAGGAATCACTAATGGTCTTGCGTTTAGATTGTGTGGCGCAATGGGTGTTAAAACTAAACTGTTCACAGCAGGCATTAAAATTGGCCCTCCACAGCTCAAAGAATATCCCGTGGAGCCTGTTGGCGTTGAGATGATTAAGCCGTCTGCCCAGTACGAATTTAAATATTCACCGTTCAAATAGGTTTCAATTGTGATCATCGAAGTAGTATCCTTTCGGCTGATAGTAACTTCATTCATGGCAAAATTAAGTTCTTTGATATCGTCAATTTTGGGCGAACAGGTCAAACTTAATAAAGTACGTTTTGATATGGTGTATTTCTTTTCTAAAACCAGTTGCAGGAAATTTTCAATATTCTCCTGTTGAACGGTTGCTAAAAAACCTAATCTACCTGCGTTGATTCCCAAAATTGGAATGCCTGAATTTCGGACTAAAGTAGCAGCTCTTAAAAAAGTTCCATCACCACCAACGCTAATCAGCATGTCGAAAGTCTTGTCTAAATCTTTGTAAGAGTTAAATTTTGAATAGGTGTTTGGGATTAATTTGTTATCTACCAGAATGGCTGAAAATCTTTCTTCTACAACCAATTCAATTTTGTTTTTGTTTAAAAAAGCAAACAACCGCTCGATAATTGGCGAAGTCGCATTTTGATAAAACTGTCCGAAAATGGCGATTTTCATATTTTGTTGGTTATTCGTTGTTTATTCTGTCAGTTCAAAATGGAATGCAAAATCAACTATATGTTAAGGTATTTATCTAAGTAATCAGAACGGTCTTTCAAATTCTTCAAATAACTGTCTTCTTGATGCTCTGAAATAATTTCATATTCGTATCGACGAAAAGTTTGGATAATTTCATTCATACCGCCAGCCGCAATTTTAATTGTTATTTGTACTTTTTCATTGGTAGAATCAGAAATAAACATGCCTAAAAGACGTCCGTTGTTTCCTTCTATAATTTGTGAAATTTGACTAAAAGAATATTCGTTTATTTTTTTCTCTACAATAATAATTCCGCCAGGTTCTTTTAAGAAAGTGGTCTCATTGAAAAAACGAATAACATCCGTAATTTCATAATAACCTAAATATTTATTGTTCTCGTCAAGAACTGGCATTATTGTAGTTTGATTGTGGGCGAAGGTTTCCAAAACATCCAGCCAAATAGCATTATGCTTCGTGAAGAATCCCTCAAATGTATATTTGTAATCACTGATTTTTTTATCAAAATCGAAAGTTTCCATATCTTCACTAGATACATTTCCAATAAAAACGCCTTCTTCCATTACTGGGAAATGAGAAAATGAAACGTCGACAAAAAAATCTTGCGCAGCAGCAACAGTCTCTTGAATGTCAAGTGGTTTGTAATCGTGGTTGATATAGTCTGATAAAATATTCATATGCAAATCGAGTAATTCACTGCAAAATAATTAAAAAATAAGAGAATCCCCTTATTTAAGTTTGTATTTTTGTGTTTAAGAATTACAAATCTAAGTTTATAATGGCTCAAAATCAATGCAAGTTAAGCGTTAATATTAACAAAATAGCTACTTTAAGAAATTCTCGTGGTGGAAATGTTCCTAATTTGTTGCAAGTAGCTGCTGATATTCAAAAATTTGGAGCGCAAGGAATTACAATACACCCTCGTCCGGACGAAAGACACATTCGTTATCAGGATGCTAGAGATTTAAAATCGGTGGTGTATACGGAATATAATATCGAAGGAAATCCACAACATAATTTTATCGATTTAGTGCTAGAAGTAAAGCCAACACAAGTGACTTTGGTGCCTGATGCTATTGGTGCATTAACGTCAAATGCCGGTTGGGACACGATAAAACACCAGTCGTATTTAACGGAAGTGATTCAGGAATTTCACCGTAATAACATCAGGACTTCGATTTTTGTAGATCCAGTTTTAACGATGATTGAAGGTGCCAAAGCCACAGGAACAGATAGAATCGAATTATATACCGAAGCTTTCGCTTACGAATACGGTTTAGGGAATGCAACAGCGATCTTGCCTTATATGTCTTCGGCGGTTTTGGCCAATGAATTGGGTTTAGGAATCAATGCTGGACACGATTTGAGTTTAGATAATATTGCGTTCTTCAATCAAAACATTCCAAACTTAATGGAAGTTTCTATTGGACATGCACTTATTTCAGAATCATTATATTTAGGTTTGGAAAATGTTGTAAATATGTATTTGCAAAAATTAAAATAATATGCTTTTTTCAAAAATAGAAGGAGAAGGTAAGCCCCTAATCATTACTCATGGTTTTTTGGGAATGTCTGACAATTGGAAAACACTGTCGATGAGATATGCTGCCCAAGGTTTTCAGGTTCATGCTTTGGATTTGAGAAATCACGGAAAGAGCTTTCATTCGGATGAATTCAATTACAGTGTAATGGTTCAGGATGTTGTTGGATATTGTCAATTTCATAAGCTGACTTCCATTGCTATTATTGGTCATTCCATGGGTGGAAAGGTCGCGATGTTGTTGGCCACAAATTATCCAGATTTAGTCAATAAGTTAATTGTGGCAGATATAGGTCCAAAATACTACGCACCACACCACGATAATATTCTAGCGGCATTGAATACTGTCGATTTTTCAAAGAACCCTTCAAGACACGATGCCGAAGAAATTGTTTCAAAATACATTCATGATCTTGGAACAAGACAGTTTTTGCTTAAAAATTTATATTGGGCTGAGCCGGGAAAATTAGCTTTCCGAATGAATTTGAAAGTATTCAATGAAAAAATTGAAACGATAGGAAAAGGGCTTCCTTTTGAAAATCATTTTAACAAAGACACTTTGTTTTTGCGAGGAGACAAATCCGATTATATTTTAGATTCCGATTTTGAAACAATTCTGCATCATTTTCCGAAAGCTAAAATTGAAACCATATCTCATGCTGGACATTGGCTTCATGCCGAAAATCCTTCTGAATTTTTTGACAAATCAATACATTTTTTAAATAACTAACCAAAATAATTAGAGCCATGAAATTACTACAGAGATTATTAATCACAATCCTTATCGTATTAGCGCTAACCTACATTATGGATGGGGTTTCTATGAATGCCGCCACCACTTTAGGAACCTTAAAAGTTGCCGTAATTGTATCGGTTGTTTTAGGATTATTGAACACTTTTTTAAAACCAATATTGGTGTTTTTTACTTTTCCAGTAACCGTTTTTACACTGGGATTATTTTTATTAGTAATCAATGCGGTCATGGTGTTGCTTTGCGATAAATTAGTAGAAGGTTTTGATGTGAGTTCATTCTGGACCGCATTGCTATTTAGTATTCTGCTTTCTATTTCACAGTCAATATTATACAAATTTATTAAGGACTAAAATATAGTATTAGAATTCAATTCAATAAAAATTTGTTGGGTGGCAGAAATTTTGTAATTTTGCCACCCAATTTTAGTATGTAAATAAAAGATCAAATAATGAATATTACAAAAACAAATATTGATGCATTAAATGCAGTAATTACAATAGAGCTTTCTAAAAAAGATTATTCAAAAGATGTTGAAGCGATTTTAATAAACTACCGTAAAACAGCTAACATTGCTGGATTTAGAAAAGGTGAAGTGCCTATGTCTATCATCAAAAAACAATACGGTAAAAGTATAATTCAAGAGCAAGCAAACAAAGTTATCCAAGAAAAACTAACTCGTTTTATCACTACCGAAAGATTGGATATGTTGGGGAAACCAATCTTGAGAACTGAAGAAGATTTCGATTGGGATGCTGAAACAATCACTTTTGAATACGAAATTGGTCTTGCACCACAATTCGAAGTATATCTTGAAATCGCTAATGATTTAACGATGTACAAAATTATTGCTGACGAGAAAATGTTGAACGAACAAGTACAACGTATTCAAAAGCAATTTGGTAAAATGATCGCTAAAAACGAAGTTGAAGAAAACGACGATATCCGTGGTATTTTCATCAACGAAGAAAAAGGAATTAACGCACCAGCTCAAATTACTTTAGATATCTTTAAAGACAAAGCTGCTGCTAAAAAATTCATTGGTAAAAAAGTAGGTGATGTTGTGACTTTAGGTACTAAAGGACTTTTTGACGACGATCATAAATTAATGGATTACCTTCAAGTAAATCATGATGATGTTCATGGTTTAGACATTAATGTTGATTTTAAAATTGAAGAAGTAACAACAAGCGAACCAGCTGATTTAAATCAAGAATTATTTGATAAATTATTTGGACCTGGAAATGTTTCTACTTTAGAAGAATTAAAAGCAAAAATTAAAGACGATGCCGAAAATCAGTTTGCTCAACAAGCAGATCAACAGTTTTTAAATGATGTTTCTGCTTTCTTAATTGAAGCAAATCCAATCGAATTGCCAGCAACTTTCTTGAAAAAATGGATTCAAACTATTGGTGAAAAACCACTTACTGAAGAACAAGCAGAAGCGGAATATGCAAGATCTGAAAACGGATTGCGTTACCAATTGATTGAAGGTAAAATTATGGCAGATAATAATTTGCAGATTACTTTCGAAGATTTAAAAGCATACGCTTCAGAAGTAATCAAAAAACAAATGGCTCAATTCGGTCAAATGGATCCAACTCCAGCTGATGTTGAAGGCATTGTAGCAAGAGTTTTATCAAATCAAGAAGAAGTAAAAAGATTGTCAGAACAAGTGATGAGCACAAAAATGCTACAACTTTTCAAAGACAAAATCAAAGCAAAAACAAAAGAAGTTACCTATGCTGATTTTGTTACAGCTATGTACGGGGAATAAATTTCAAAAAAATCCTTATATTTGAGCGTCAAATGAAATACTTTGACGCTTTTTTATTAGGAATGAACCCAGACGCTCATTTTAATCATATATATTAACAAGTTAAAATATATAGGAATTTAACTACAAAGTATGTTTGTAAAACAAATAAAAATTGTAGTATTGATGCATAATCGGGACTAATTCATAATTTATAATTCACAACTCATAATTTATAAAAAATGAACTACGGTAAAGAATTTAAAAAATTTGCAACAAAAAAACACGGTGTAAACAGCATGTACTACGATAAAATTGTAGGAAGTATGACACCTTATATTATAGAAGAACGTCAATTGAATATATCACAACTTGATGTATTCTCTCGTTTGATGATGGATAGAATCATCTTTCTTGGAACAGGAGTTGACGATCACGTGGCAAACATAATTCAGGCACAGTTATTGTTCCTGGAAAGTGTAGATGCTGCAAAGGACATTCAAATCTACATCAACTCTCCGGGAGGAAGTGTGTATGCAGGTTTAGGAATTTATGACACAATGCAATACATTAAACCAGACGTAGCAACCATCTGTACAGGAATGGCGGCTTCTATGGGAGCGGTATTGTTATGTGCTGGTGCCGATGGAAAACGTTCGGCGTTGCCACATTCAAGAGTCATGATTCACCAACCTTCAGGAGGAGCACAAGGTGTTGCAACTGATATGGAAATCAATTTGAAAGAAATGTTGAAATTGAAAGATGAATTATATCAAATCATCGCTAAACATTCAAAACAAGATTTCGAGAAAGTATTCAGAGACAGTGAGCGTGATTATTGGATGATTGCAGATGAAGCTAAAGATTACGGAATGATTGATGAAGTTTTAAGAAGATAATTAAGCGGAAATAGGAAGTTTAAAGTGTGGGTTTTGCTCCTCTTTTAACTTTTAGCCTTCCAACCCCAAAAGATGGCAAAAGAAATATTAGAATGTTCTTTCTGTGGAAGAAAGAAACCCGAAACCAATCTGTTGATTGCTGGTATCAATTCTCACATTTGTGATAAATGTATCGAGCAAGCGCATGGTATTGTTTTGGAAGAATTAAAAGCAAGTGGCGGCGTACGTCAAGTGTCTGATTTGGTATTGCAAAAGCCAAAACAAATCAGGGCTTTTCTAGATCAATACGTCATTGGTCAGGATCAAACCAAAAAAGTAATGTCGGTTGCAGTATACAATCACTACAAAAGATTGATGCAACTGCAACAAGACGACGAGGTGGAAATCGAGAAAAGTAACATCATCATGGTGGGTCAAACCGGAACGGGGAAAACACTTGTAGCCAAAACTATTGCTAAGATGCTCGATGTTCCATTGGCTATTGTTGATGCGACGGTTTTAACTGAAGCAGGTTATGTAGGTGAAGATGTTGAAAGTATTTTAACACGTTTGCTTCAGGCAGCCGATTACGATGTTGCTAAAGCAGAAAGAGGAATTGTTTTTATTGACGAAATTGATAAAATTGCACGTAAAAGCGATAATCCATCAATCACTCGTGATGTTTCTGGGGAAGGAGTACAACAAGCCTTATTGAAATTATTGGAAGGTACTGTGGTTAATGTTCCGCCTAAAGGAGGAAGAAAACATCCAGATCAAAAATTTGTCGAGGTGAACACCCAAGATATTTTATTTATTGCTGGTGGAGCTTTCGATGGTGTTGAACGTATTATTTCTAAAAGATTAAATCGTCAGGCTGTTGGTTATAGTACTTCGAAAAATGTAGACAATATCGACAAAGACAATTTGTTGCAATATATCATTCCTAAAGATATTAAAGATTTTGGTTTAATTCCAGAAATCATTGGACGTTTGCCTGTGTTAACGCATATGGATCCTTTAGACAGAGAGACATTGCGTTCTATTTTGACGGAGCCTAAAAATGCATTAATCAAACAATATAAAAAGTTATTCTTAATGGATGGTGTTACTTTTTCTATCGAAAATGACGCACTTGATTATATCGTTGATAAAGCTTTAGAATACAAACTGGGAGCTCGTGGATTGCGTTCTTTATGTGAGGCAATTTTAACGGATGCAATGTATGATTTGCCAGGTTCGGATGATAAAGAACTTCATATCGACAGACATTATGTAGAAGAAGCATTGACAAAAAACTTATTGAAGCGATTAGAAATAGCTTCATAACAAAAAGGCAACTTAAAAAGTTGCCTTTTTGTTTTTATTCAAGTTTTAAATTAAACATGCATAGTTTATTAAAAGACATTAATCATAAAAATGAAAAATAAAATGAAATTTCAGTTGCTTGCCATATGTCTTACTTGTTTATCAGCTTTTTCTCAAAGCGGAAAACTTAAAATATATACTCCTAAAAGCAGTACACCTTACGAAGAAGAGAAACCATACAACGGAATGTTTTTGGGAAGATCAAGTAGTACAACTTTTTATAAAGGGAATGAATTCATAACATGCAATATCCAGAATGAAGATATTGTAATTCAAAAAGTTAATACCGAAAAATTAAGTGTTGTAAAAGAAAAAAAATACAATAAGTTTTTTGCCAAAAACTTTGTCCTTGTTGGAAATGTAGAACTTAATAATAAATATTTTGTTTTTTATTCTTCCTATGATGGTGATGCCAAAAAAGAACAAGTTTTTAGCACCGAAATCGATTTTAATAAGGGTGAATTTATTGGTTCACCTAAGTTATTATTGCAAGTAGATGGTAAATTATCGCCGAGTAATAGTTTTAATTTCTATTTTAATTTAACTGAATCTTTTGATAAAAAACACATTGCAATTAATTACAGAAAAGCTACTGAAAAGAATAAAAATGCAAAAGATATTATTGGTATAAAAGAATTTGATGAAAATTTAAAACAGGTTTTTTCTGGTGAAATGTATATGCCATATAATGAGAAAGATGTTATTTATGGAGATTATCAATTAAACAACAATGGTGATTTTTATTGGTTAGTAAAAGTATTTCACGATGATAGTCACAGCGACAAAAAGAAGAGTAAGGATCTTATTGCAAATTTTCATTTTGAAATTTGTAGCATAAAATCAGGCGCAAAGGTAATAAATACTTCAAAAATTGAGGATAAAAATAATGCAATTAATGCATTAAATTTATTTACAACATCAAAAGATTTTATGCTTTGTGCAGGAACATACAGCAATGGTTCTTCAGATATTATGGATACAGATGGTTACGTTGGTTTTAAAATTAACCCCGACGGAACACTTTCGGATAAAGTTTATAGTGAATTTACAGCAGAATTATTAAAACAATATTTAACAGAAAAAGAACAAAAGAATATTGATAAGCCCAAAACAAAGGGTGAAAGCAATGGGTTGATGAGAGTGACTTTACAAGATGTGCATGTTTGTGAAAATGAAGATTTAGTTTTTATTGGTGAGCAAAAATATTCAGTAACGAATAATTACAGTCCTGCAACATCTATGAGCTTATATTCTGATAGAACTATGTATTTTGACAAGGATATAGTAATATCAAAAGTAAAGACCAACGGAGATGTAGTTTGGACAAAGAGAATACCTAAAAATGAGTTAACTGTTCCAACTTGTTCCTATTTTAACTCAAATGGGAATTACTATTTTGTTTTTGTAGATGACATTCACAATATAAATTTACCTTTAAACAAAAAACCAGGTATTGCATACGGAGGTCATGACGAATTTATGAGTGTTGTTAAGGTTTCTGATTTAGATGGTACTGTAAGCAAAGGCGCTATATTTGATAACGAAAGTTTTAAAAATTATGATGTCAAAAAATACATGTTATACTATAGATATCCTTTTAAGATTTCTGAAAATGAAATTATGTTTAAAATACATAAAACAAAAGGTGAATCTGGAGATGTAATGATCAAAGTAAATTTAGATTAGAAATAGCGTCGTAAGTAAGTTCTAAAATAAAAAAAATCCTGTCTCGTTTTTGTAATGAGACAGGATTTTTTATTAGCACACTTTGGTATATTTTAGTACTTGTTTCTTTGTTTCCAATTTAACGTATCGTTTTTGACAACTCCAGCTACTAGAGCAAGAAGTTAACAATATTCCTATTCCGATACAAATTATGATTTTTTTCATGATAATTTATGCTTCTTATTTTTGATTTTATTCTTTTAAAATGTTCTCTATAAAAAAACCTGTTTCATTCTACACGAGACAGGATTTTTTATAAAAATGAATTAATAGTAACCCAATCTGTGTTATTTGATGATAAATTCTACACGTCTGTCGGCAATAAATTGCGCTTCAGAACAATTGGTACAATTAGATAAAGATTTTGTTTCACCATAACCTTTCGCATCTACACTATCCTTATTAACGCCTTTTTTAACTAAATATTGTTTTACTACCTGAGCTCTCTTTTTAGATAAGTTCAAGTTGTATTTGTCTGAACCCCTTGAGTCTGTGTGTGCATTAATTGCAATTTTCATTTCTGGATTTTCATTTAATACGTTAAGAATTTTGTTCAATGATAAAGTAGATTCTTTTTTAAGTGATGCTTTATTGTAATCAAAATAAATATTTTCAATAACAATTGTGTTTTCAACGATTTCAGCTTTCTTCTGATTTAATTCAATATTTGAAGTTGAATTCCCAATGCTAGTTACTACTGGTAATTCGAAATCTAAATAACCGTCTTTTTTAGCCACAATAGAATACTTTTCTAACGGATCTACATCAAAAGTATAAGAACCATTGTTACTTGAAACTTGTGTTGAAACTACTTGACCATCTTCATCAATTAAACTAATTTGAGCATTTGGTAAGTCAATTTTACTTTGTTTTTCGCTTACTAAACCGTTTAATGTTGAAGTGTTTTTTTGCAATTCAAAACGGTAAATGTCATAAGAACCAAGACTGCTAGCTCTATCAGAACTAACATAACCTCTTGTTTTTGTCGCCAATATAAAAGATACTTCATCGGCTGATGAGTTGATGGTTTTTCCTAAATTTAATGGAGTTGTAAAATGTGTTCTTTTTATTTTTGATACAAAAACATCATATCCTCCGTAACCTTTAAGTCCTTTTGAAGAAAAATAAATTTCTTTACCTGTTGGTGAAGCATAAGGGAAGTTTTCATCATTTGCAGTATTGATAGTACTTCCTAAATTTGTTGGGTTGACTGGAATACCGTCTTTGTTGATTTCAGCGCTATAAATATCATAACCACCAAAACCACCTGGCATATTTGAAGAAAAATATATTTTTTGGCCATCAGGCGAAATAGATGGATTTTCAATTGAATAACTAACGCTGCTAAAATCGATTGCTACTTGATTAATCCAGCTGTAGTTGCTGCTGTCAAAAGTCGATTTGTATAATTGATAGTTTTTTGAATTTCCTTCAGCACTTTTAGTGTAGTATACCGTTGTTTCGTCTTTTGAAAACGCCAATCCACCTTCGTTTCCTTTAGAATCTAGTGTGTAAGCAAAAAAATAAGGTTTTGACAAATTCCCTGTTCTATCCATACTTAGGCAATACAGTGTGTTGTATGGTGTATTTGTATTTTCATCTTTACCAGCGCCAATTGCACCCGTTTTTCTTGAAGAATACATAATATATTTATCCTTAAAGAAAGTAGCTCCTATATCAGATAATCTCGTGTTAATCCCTGTTGATGTTAAAGAATATAAGTCATTTGATTCTTCAATTGAAACCGAAGTTGAAGTTTCAGTATCATTATTAATGAATGAGTCTTGAGCAAAAATTGCATTAGAAATAAATACTAAAATAATCGTAAACATTGAAGTTTTCATAAAAAAATAGTTACGCATTGGTTGTTTTTTGGAAATTCTGCGTAAAAGTATTATTCTTAATGAATTATATTGAATTTTTTAGATGAAATGCACGAATAATCGGTGACTGGCGCTTTTTGGGGATAAAAAGATATTTTTATAAGAATTTTGTCACAAAATTATATAACAAATGAATTAAATGGAGTTAAAATATGATTAATCTGTAATTTTATGATGCTATTGTAAGAAAAGCAATTGTTCTAAATATTCTCGATTATTAGACAAACGCGGAATTTTATGTTGGCCACCCAATTTGTCTTGATTTTTCAACCAATCATAAAATAAATTTTTTCGAGCCACATTGATGGTCAAAGGATTTAAAGTCATGTTGTTGTGACGTTTGGCTTCGTAATCTGAATTTAACGATTGGATATTTTCATCTAATAATTTTCTGAAGATTTCGATGTCTTCTGGGCCTTTTCTAAATTCAATAATCCACTCATGAGCTCCTTTTTCTTTTCCATTCATAAAAATAGGAGCCACGGTGTAATCTATAACTTCTGTATTGGTCAGTTTGCAGGTTTTGGCAATCGCTTGGTCGGTGTTTTCCACCATGAGCTCTTCTCCAAAAACATTAATGTGGTGTTTGGTTCTTCCAGTCACTCTAATTCGGTAGGGATTTAAGGAAGTAAAGCGTACGGTGTCGCCAATTAAATAGCGCCATAAACCAGAATTTGTAGTAATAACAACAGCATAATTTTTATGTAATTCTACTTCGGCCAAACGAATGGCTTTTTCTTGTGTTGTTCCAAAGACATCCATCGGAATAAATTCGTAGAAAATTCCGTAATCCAACATTAATAATAAATCATTGGAATTATTCAAATCCTGAATGGCAAAAAAGCCTTCGGAAGCATTGTAAATTTCGTAATATTTAAAATCTGTTTTTGGGAGTATTTTTTTGTATTGATCGCGATAAGGATCAAAGCTTACACCACCATGAAAATAGACTTCTAAGTTGGGCCAAATTTCAAATAAATTATCTTTTCCAGTTTCTTCCAGTAATTTATTGAGGAGTACCATCATCCAAGAAGGAACTCCGGCAAAACTGGTTACATTTTCAATTTTGGTTTCATTTACAATCGCTAACAATTTGGTTTCCCATTCGCTCATCAACGAAGTTTTATTGCTGGGCGTGCTGCTGAATTCTGCCCAAAAAGGCATGTTGTCAATTAAAATGGCTGATAAGTCGCCAAAAAAAGTATTGTTGTCTTCATACAATTGTTTACTTCCACCAAGGCGCAAACTTTTACCAGTAAACAATTGTGAATTCTCATTGTTATTCAGATACAAACACAATAAATCCTTACTTCCTTTGTAATGACAGTCTTCCAGTGCTTCATTACTTACGGGGATAAATTTGCTTTTTGCATTTGTGGTTCCACTTGATTTGGCAAACCACTTGATAGGATTGTTCCAAAAAACTTGTTGTTCTCCTTTTCGGGTTCTTTCAATTAGCGGTTCTAAATCTTCATAACTTGAAACGGGAACACGTTCCTGAAAAGCATGATATGATTTTATGGATTCAAAGTCATATTGTCTACCAACAATAGTGCTTTCCGATGACTTTATGAGTGTCATCAGCAATTCTTCCTGGACTTCATTTGGGTACTTTAAAAACAGCTCAATTTGATGAATGCGCTGTTTTAAAACCCATGAAGCAATAGAATTTATAATTGGTAAAGGCATTATTGATTTTTGAGTTTTAGAATGATGATTTTAGACTTTAGAATGATTGTAAAAATCATAACTTTGCATCTTTATCAAAAATACTAAAAAAAATTAAAAATCCTATTTAACAAATGACTTACGAAGGTGTTTTAACTAAAATGCAAACAGAAATTGGTAATCCTATTCAGTATTATTTGGTTTTTGAAACCAGTTTTTTGAATGTGAATCAGTTGATTGGAAAAGAATTCGAAATTTCTTTTCAAGGGTACCAATGTTTGAATTGTAATAAAAAGAAGAAAATTTTTCGTCAGGGATTTTGTTATGATTGTTTTATGTCGAGTGCCTCCGCGGGCGATTGGATTATGAGACCTGAATTAAGTACGGCGCATTTGGATATTGAAGATCGCGATTTGGTCTATGAAAAAAGCGTTCAACTACAACCACATATTGTGTATTTGGCATTATCGAGTGAAATCAAAGTAGGAGTGACCCGAAAAACACAAGTGCCTACACGCTGGATCGATCAAGGAGCGGTGCAGGCAATTCCTATTGTGGAAGTGCCCAATCGTTATTTGGCGGGAATTACGGAAGTTGCTTTAAAAGATCATTATGCCGATAAAACCAATTGGCAAAAAATGCTCAAAGGGGAAATTCCTCAAGTCGACTTAATTAAAGAACGCGCCAGTTTGAAATATTTAATTCCAAAGGAAGTTCAGGAATATTACGATATGGAAAAAGTCAATTTGTATGAATTACAATTTCCTGTCTTACAATACCCTAAAAAAGTAACGAGTTTGAATTTGGATAAATCACCGAATTTTTCAGGAAAATTATCTGGCATAAAAGGGCAATACCTCATTTTTGAAGACGGCACTGTTTTTAATGTGCGGACCTTCGAAGGTTACATCGTTAAAATATCATTATAAAAAAAGCTCCAACTGGAGCTTTTTTATTCTTTATGGAGTCGCTGGTTTTTTCTTTTTACCAAAAATTCCATTTAGTAAATCGCCCGCAGCATTTTTGACTTCATCTTTTACTTTTGGTTTCGTTTTTGTCGTATCAGCGGGGTCTTTCTTTCCTCCCCCTAATATATTCGATAAAGCACTTGTTCCTTGATTAAGTAATTTGTCTTTCTGCAATTTCAGAATTTGTGAAGCTAAATTTGTCGTAGCTTGTTTCATGTCGGTGCTCACTTTAGGATTTTTGAAATTCCCAGTCATCAAAGCTGTAACAGGAATATTTTCAATTTTAGCTGCATCAGCAGGAGTTAATTTTGCCAGCAATTTATTGACTTCAGTACCCAAGTATTTCGCAGGAACATTCATTTTAATGTTGTAGTTCATGTTTTGGTCGAAACCATGTGAACCACCAATTTCAGCAGTAATATCTTGGTATTTTATGTTGAATGGTTTTACGTTTACTTTTCCATTTTCAAATGAAAGTGCTGCTTTTACATCGTTTAAGTTTAGCTTGTTTAAGTCTAAAAATTTCACATTTTGTGTCAAAGCCGTCAATATTTGAGAATTGTTTGGATTTACAGTGGTCGATAATAATTGGCCTATTAAATTCCCAGATAAGGTTTTTAAATCAGGTGTCATTTCTACAGCATCTAAGTTTCCTGATAGTTTTATTGTCGAATTTAATTTTCCGTTAATTACACCAGCAATAGGTGCAATTTTTTCAACATGTCTAATTGCGTAAATGTTTTGGCAATGTCCACTTTATCTAAATTCAAATTCATGCTAAATTTAGAAGTATTTCCTTTGGTTGAAACCACTCCGTTTGCACCAATCTGACCATCAAAAATATTTGTTTTTACGTTTTGTAAAGTCACTGCTTCGTCACGGATAATCATGGTTCCCGAAACTGCTTTCAATGTTAAATTGTCATAAACTACAGTATTGGCTTTGGCGTTTACGGTACAATCTAAAAATGCTGGAATTTTCACAGCTTCTTTTTTTGCTTTTGAACCTGATCCGCTTCCTGATTCTGTTTTAGGAGCAGCTGGTGTTGGCGCCATAAAATCGGCTACTAAAAACTGGTTGGAATTCATGTTGAAATTTCCTTTTAGAATTTGTTTTCTAAATAGGAATCCGTAGAAATTATCTAATGTTCCAGTCAATTGAATATCTGAATTACCCGTTTTTAAATCCAATTGATTCAAACGAATCTGATTTGGATTGAAGGCCACAACTGCTTTTGTGATTTGAACAGGTTTCGCCATGCCATCACCAGTATAATTGAAACCGGTTAAGGTAATATTTCCGGCATTTTGAATATTTTGGTACTGACTGGTTTCTACCGATTTCATGTCGAATTTAGTCGTTACATCAGCTTTTAAAATTCCAGAAAGAGGTTTGTCCAACTTTACAGGATAAGCCTTTGTTACATTCGCCAAATTAATCGTTCCTTTCAATGCGGCGTCAATCAAAGCATTGGTAGCGACATTTCTGATATTGGCTTTGGCATTGAAAACGTCTTGGTCTATTCGAAATGATAATTTATCCAAATTCACATACGTGTCGTTCATTAAACCAGTTTCGTTGATGATTTTGGTGTCGATAACAATATTTTGTACTGATTTTGGTAAGTCTGGATATTGAAATGAAGCATTGTTTGAAGCAATCGCAATATTGAATTTTGGTACTGTTGTATCCGTTAGAGTTCCCTTTACTTTTCCATTTACAGTAAAGTCTCCAGTAGTTTTTACGGTATTTAAATCTCCGGCATAAGCAGCAGGAATTAGTCCCAAAAAGTTTTTAAACGACGAGGTAGGGGTTTTGAAAGTCAAGTCGTAATCTTGACCATTTTCCAACATTTGAATGAATCCGTTAAATTCCAAAGGCAATTCATTGATTTTTGCTTTGTTTTCTTTGAAAGTATACTTGCTTTTTTCTAAATCGATTCCTAAAACAGCATCCAGTGTGATAGCTACATTTTTCATGTAATTCATCTTATCCATGTCTAATGAAATAGTAGCGGTCGATTTGGTGTCTAAATCCAATTTTTGTGCAGCGAAATTTCCTGTTCCTTGGTGATTCAAATGATCGATAACCATTTTTATTTTAGAACTTTCATCGTAATATTTTAATCTGAAATTCTCTAATTCATATTTTTGAATATTCATTGCAAAAGGTTTGCTTTTTGAATTGTCTTTTTCTGAATCGTCTTTGATGGCAATATCATAATTCCCTATTCCGTCTTTATTGATAAGAATATTGGCTTTCGCGTTTTTAACTGAAATAGCTTCTAGTGTCATTGGTTCTCCTTCTCCTTTAAATAATTCTTTGATAGACATTTGAAGGTTTAATTCTTCAAAAGCAACCAAAGTATCCCCTTCAAAAGGTGCTTTGTTTATAACCACTAACTTTTCAATACCAACACTGGCCTGAGGGAAGTTTCTAAATAAACTCAAACTGGCATCTGCAAAAGTTACTTTAGCATCTACATTTTCATTAATGGCCTGTTCTATTTTGGCTTTAATCTGGTCTTTAAAAAAGATGGGAATGGCAGCTAAACTTACAATGATAACCAATAAAAAAACACCTATGCCAATAAAAATTTTCTTTTTCATAAGAGAAGTATATTTGTTTCTATTTAATGTATTTGACTAAAATCAAGTCCGATTTCTTACAAAAATAGCATTTCTAATTAATCTTCACTGTAAACTTATCATAAAAAAATCCGTTTCAGTAATACTAAAACGGATATCTTTTAGGGATAGTATAATTTATTTGATGTTTATCTCAAACGGCATCAATACTTGTGTGCCTTTTCTACTGTTGATTTTTCTAATCTGATCGATTATTCTGTAACTCTCTTCTCCAATTTCTTGTTTGATTAAACCTTCACGGGATTGTATGAATGGAATACCGCTTCCGCCAAATAAGTCTTTAAATTCTTTTTCGTATTCAGGATATTCAACAGTGGAGTATTCTTTTATTTTCACAAGATTTGAAGCATAAGCTAAAGCGCTGTCCAATCCTCCAATTTTGTCGACCAATCCTAATTTTAATGCATCAGAACCTGCCCAAACTCTACCTTGTGCAATAGCATCCACTTGTGCAACTGTCATTTTACGTCCAGAAGCAACACGGCTTACAAAAACATTGTAGGTTCTTTCGACACCTTCTTGAGTGAAATTTTTGAAACTTTCTTCCAAAGGTTTGAATACACTATAACCTGAAGCATTTTCGTGTGTTTCTACCAATTCAGTATTGATTCCGTAGTTTTTTGTTACTTGTGAAAAGTTTGGTAATATTCCAAAAACGCCAATAGAACCAGTGATTGTACTGTTTTCAGCAAAGATT
>JBDTNG010000027.1:0-9562 GCA_039933895.1 Flavobacterium sp.
GCTACTTCATAGCGCATATCCCTCTGTATTTGGAGCGATTGGCGATACTTTGTAACGTATAGTACCAAAGGTAGTATTTTTTATAAAGTATCAAAGGGAGATATAATATTTTGCAAAGATTTAGTACTTACATGTGTGTATATTTCAGTGGTTTTACTGCTACTATGACCTAAAATTTCTTGAATATATCGTAAATCGGTTCCGTTTTCAAGAAGATGTGTGGCGTAACTATGTCGTAACCAATGGAGTGTTACAGGTTTTGTAATTCCAACTTTAACTATATTTTGCTTTAATACTTGCTGTAAACTTCTTGAATCGTAAGCTTTGCCTGGTATCACTCCTTCAAACAAAAAAGTAATTGGTTTATATACTTTATAATAATCTCGGAGTAAATCCAACACCTTCGAACTCAATGGAATTATTCGATCTTTTTTTCCTTTCCCGTTTTTTATCAAGACGAGATTCCTTTTCGAATCAATATGATGTGGTTGCATCGATAAAAGTTCTCCAGAACGCAGTCCGCAAGCATAAATTAAACTTAACATTGTCTTGTGTTTCAAGTTTTTTGAAGCTTCCAATATGGCTTTGACCTCACTCTTACTCAGAACATTAGGCAATGATTTTTCTCGCTTAGGCCTATGGATTAACTCTGGGTCAATTTTCCGATTTTTAATAGTACGGAAAAATAACTTGATAGAATTAACAATCTGATTTTGATAAGAAGAAGATAGTTTGTTTTTTAAAATAAACTCATTATTGTAAATGATAACATCTTCATTAGTAATATTTTCCAACGTTTTTTCTCTATAAAATATTAAAAATGATTTTAATGCTTCAACATAAGTTTTAATCGTATTTTCACTATAACGTTTCGACTTCAAATAACTTGTGAAACGACCAATAGCTAAAATTCCTTCTTCTGACGGTGAATTTTCTACTATTGTTTTCAATTTAAATCGAATTCTATTAGCTTCTGTATCCGGAATATGCCACAATTGTAAAGTAGCACTCCATCTTGAACCTTCAAATCGCTTTATTCGGTCAATTAACGCTGCATTTCTCTCAAAAATAACGGCAATACGGATTTCTCCATGATGTTTTATTAGGCGTGCACTCCAATTCATAGGCTTATTATTAAAACCTAAAAATAACAAATTTGTAGTAAATACCTTAAAAAAATAATTATGATGAAAACTAACACAATGACACCGTTCCACAAAGTCTCCCAACTTTGAGGAATAACTTCAATCAACAATACCAAAATAAAACGTAAACTCCAATAGAAAAACCTACCCACACCCTACAACCCTCAAAACACATCCCTCCAATCCATAATTCTCCCCATTTACTTCCTGCAAAAATTCCCCAAATACCAACCCCAGCAAAACCCCATTTAAATCACTAGTAGCAGGAATAAAAGGAGCCGTCAAAACCAAATCATCCCGAGAATCACTAGCCGCAATCCTAACCACATCCCCTTTCTCCAACAAATAATGCCCATTCGAAAAATCAAAACGCAATTGCAAAAACTGCAACGACAAATGCGTCGCCCCAACCGGAAACAAAATACTACGCATATCAAAATCCTTAAAAACAACCTTTCCTTCCTCCAGCAAAACATCGTATGATAACCGAATCATGTTCCACAAAGTCATCGTATTATGAAACTCAAAACCTTTCAACAAATCCTTTCCCGGAGCACTAAGCAAACCCTGCGCCACCGTGCGTTCTCCCCTGCTCGATTCCGTATCACACTTCATGATCTGCGTCATTAATCCCCCAACCCGACTGTGCAAATAAGGCATATTCATTTTCTTCGCATACCAAAACAACGCACGCCTCAGTTGTTTGCCAACTGTTGCACAATGCCCAAACTCTGTTGCGTTTTCACGGGTTCTAACATACTTGTCCTGCTCTTTAATAGCCTTACCATCAAAGCCACCAGTTTTGCGCACCACTATTTTTCCGCCAACTTCATAAAACGACAACCCGTCTATTTTTCCCGTAATTTGTATAATCCCTTTTAGCTTTCCCATCAATAATTAAAATATAGATACAGTATAGATATAGCATACATACAGCATAGATATAGCATACTTATAGTATACTCCACTTATGCAATAGCCGTGCCAAACCAAAGTATTATCCTACAAAATAATACTCCTACTCCATTCCATCGCTTATTCTCTTTTCAATTAAATTCTCATTTTATTTTTTCCTACATTTACACTACGCAATAAATTACAAACCCATGTCTCAAACCATTATCGTACTTGCCGCATTTATCATCGCCTTGGCCATTGGTATTTTCCTTGGAAAAATCATATTTTCCGGCCAATCCAAAACCGAAACCGCTTCCCTACAGGAGAAAGTAAACGGCTTGCTGTCCCAAATTGAAGATCTAAAAATCCAATACAACCAAACCATTCAGGAGCGTGAAAACATCCGTACCGAAAAGGAATCACTCGCCATCCAACTATCGAAAAAGGAAGTCGATTTCGAAAACCTCTGGGAACGCAACAAAGACCAAAAACAGGAAGTGGAACAGCTCCAGGAGAAGTTTACCAAAGAATTTGAGAACCTCGCCAATCGCATCTTAGAAGAAAAGACCAATAAATTCACCGAACAAAACAAAGAGAACCTTAAAAATATCCTCACACCTTTACAGGACAAAATCATGACTTTCGAAAAGAAGGTCGAAGATACCCACAAAGAAAGCATCGATTACCACGCGGCCCTTCGCCAGCAAATTGTAGGTCTTAGCGAAATGAACGCCCAAATGAGTAAAGAAACGCTCAACTTAACCAAAGCACTTAAAGGCGACAGCAAAATGCAAGGAAACTGGGGCGAATTGGTTCTAGAGCGTGTTTTAGAAAAGTCTGGCCTGGAAAAAGGTCGCGAATACGAAGTGCAGCAGAGTTTCACCACCGAGGACGGCAGTCGTGTCTTCCCCGATGTGGTCATCAACCTGCCCGACGGCAAGAAGATGGTGGTCGATTCTAAAGTGACCCTAACAGCTTACGAACGCTTTATTAACGAAGAGGATGAGGATTTAAAAGCACAATATCTTAAGGAACATGTCATCGCAATAAAACGCCACGTCGAGCAACTGGGCGACAAAAACTACCATGATTTGTACCAAATAGAAAGCCCAGATTTCGTATTGCTCTTCATCCCAATGGAACCGGCTTTTGCACTAGCGTTAAACGAAGATACTACCTTATACAACAAGGCTTTCGAGAAGAATATTGTGATTGTTACCCCTTCTACTTTGCTGGCTACATTACGCACCATCGACAGTATGTGGGCCAACCAAAAGCAACAGGAGAATGCCCTGGAAATTGCCCGTCAGGCTGGTGCCTTATATGATAAGTTCGAAGGTTTTGTATCCGACCTGATCAAGATTGGTAAAAAGATGGAAGAGGCTAAAACCGAATATGGTAATGCCATGAATAAGCTTGTTGATGGTAAGGGTAACCTCATCACCAGCGTCGAAAAACTGAAGAAAATGGGTGCCAAAGCCAAAAAAGCACTTCCCGACAATATCATCAACCGTGCGGAAGCCAACGAGAATAACTTGCTAAACTAAACACTATGTTACGTAAAATCCTATTTATTTTCATTGCCATCCTAGTCTTAGGCACTACTGCTTATTTTACTTTTTTATACAACTATACCTATAGCGAGGGTGATCGTACGGGTGAGCTCATCAAGTTCAGCCATAAAGGTTATGTTTTCAAAACTTATGAGGGTGAACTGTCCAAAGGGGTTGTGAGTGCAAAAATCTTTAAGTTTTCTGTGTTAGACAGCGACAAGAAAGTGATAGAACAACTCAATGCTACACAGGGAAAATATATAAAGGTGCATTATATAGAACGCATCAAGACTTTTCCGTGGTGGGGCGATACTACTTATTTCGTAACCGATGTGCACCAGGAACCATCTCCTTATTCAATTCGATAACGCATGGAGCCTATTTTTAAAACAGTCAAATCTTCCAAAGTAACCATTTCCGAGTTAATGCTGCCTTCGCACACCAACTTCAGCGGAAAGATTCATGGGGGTTATATTCTCTCTTTATTGGACCAAATTGCCTTTGCCTCTGCGTCTAAATTTTGTGGCAATTATTGCGTCACCGCTTCTGTAGATACAGTCGATTTCTTAAATCCTATTGAAGTGGGTGAACTGGTAACCATGAAAGCCTCGGTGAATTATGTAGGGAAAAGTTCTATGATCATCGGTATCCGTGTTGAAGCAGAAAACATCCGAACTGGAGTCATAAAACACTGTAATTCAAGTTATTTTACGATGGTGGCCAAAGACACTGAAGGAAAAAATGCCATCGCACCAGGTCTTATTTTGTCCAATGATGATGAAATAAGACGCTTTTATAACTGTATTAAAATGATTTCTGTTAGAAAAGAGAAAGAGGAACATCAGGAAATCTTTGATTACAAATCGGATGAAGCCCTGTTAAACCTCAGTAACTACAACGTTAAGATTATCATTTAACCAATGAATTAACCTTTTTTTTAAAGATAATTAAATAATATGTAAACACTGTAGTTTTTTTCTTATTTTTGATAACCGAAAACTAAAGAAATGAAAAAAAACTACCTACTAGTTACCTATTTACTATTGGCGGCTGTTTTATTGCAATCTTGTTCTAATGACGATGATCAATATGTGCCAATAGAGGAAACTCCTCCTGGAGTTACCGTAAATTTATCAGAGGTTCCGTATGCAAAACTATCTGATTACCACTTTTTTAATGGTGTTTTAAAAGAAATGCTTCCCAACACCAAAGTCCTTCCATTTGAACCTGCCAGCTCTTTATTCGCCGACTATGCACATAAAAAGCGTTTTGTTTGGATGCCTGCAGGTACAAAAGCCACATTCAACGGAAATGACAATGCTTTAGAATTCCCCGTAGGCGCCGCTTTGATAAAGTCTTTTTATTACAACAACGTGCAACCGGCTAATGTTACTAAAATCATTGAAACCCGTCTTCTTATCAAACAAGCTTCCGGCTGGAAAGCGTACTCCTACATTTGGAATGACCTACAAACCGAAGCCGTATTAGAAAACACAGGGAATGGTGTTTTTATTCCAATTACCTGGTTAGAGAATGGCAACTCAAAAACCACCAATTACAAAACGCCTTCTCAAACCGAATGCATAACGTGTCATAAAATAAATCCAACGCATGCAGCTGGTGGTGAAATCACAATTCCTATCGGGGTAAAACCTCAAAACCTCAACACCATCTACAATTACAATGGTACTTCTCAGAACCAAATCGCCATGTGGAAAACCCAAGGGTATTTGGGTAATGATATCCCTTCTACCATTCATTCGACTGTCAATTGGGAAGATACAAGTAAGTCTCTGGAAGACAGAGCGCGTTCGTATATCGATATCAATTGTGCGCATTGCCATAGAGACGGTGGCCATTGCGATTATGTCAACATGCGTTTCAACTATAGCAATCCCGATTTAAGTACTTTCGGTGTGTGCATGACGCCCCTATTTAACATACAAAATGGTCCTTTTGTCATCAATGGTGGTCTTCCCGACCAATCGGAAATGGTCATTAGAGTTGGTTCAACCGAAGGTTCCGTAATGATGCCCATCATAGGCCGAACGATTGTACACGAAGAAGGACTGCAACTCATTAAAGATTGGATCAACACTTTACCTGCAAACTGTCACTAATTATTAAGTCAAATAAAAAATATTATGAAAAGAATTACGCTATTTATTATTTTATGTTTTGGTTTTAATACTACCAATGCACAAAACACATGTGCTACTGCACTACCCGCTATTGCTGGTACATTTACAGTAGGGACAATCGATGGTACTGCGCCAACTGCAATATGCGCTGGAACTGGAAACGCCACTTTTGGGGAATGGTACACTTATACACCATCACAAAATTATACGGTAACTGTAACTACCGATTTAGTAATTAATACTGGAAAAGACACTCGTTTTCATGTGTATACTGGAACTTGTAGCTTATTAAGTTGTTTTTCTGGCGATGACGACAGCGGTATTATTGGTACCAACAGCTATTTATCTGTGGCTACTTTTAATGTGGTGGCCGGAACAACGTATTATATTGCCTTCGACAACAGATGGAGCGCAAGCGGGTTTGATTGCCAAATCATCGAACAGCCTTTAGTGGTTCCTCCTGTTAGTTTTATTCCTCAAACGATAAGTACTTCTTCAACTATTTGCAGTACTGCAGATATGAATGGTGATTATCTTGATGACATCTTAACTGTTGGTACAAATCAAATGACGATACTAACACAATTGCCAGCAGGTGGTTTTGCGTCAACTACTTATCCGCTACCTGCTTTAACTGCCACACCAAGCTGGAGTATTGCAGCTGGTGACTTCGACAAGAACGGATTTAATGATGTTGTTTTTGGTAGCGGTAGCCGATTAACAATTATCAAAGCCAATGCAACGGGTACAGCTTACACAGAAGTGCCTTATCCTCAAAGTATTTTTACACAGCGTACCAATTTCATCGACATCAACAATGATGGTCATTTAGACTTATTTGCTTGTCATGATGTGGCGCAAAGCTACTCTTATAGAAACGATGGTGCTGGTAATCTGATGTTTGATACTTCTTTCTATCCAACTTTAGCGGTTGGGGGTAATTATGCTTCAATATGGACTGATTATGACAATGATGGTGATATGGACATGTATTTGGCCAAATGCCGTGGTGGTGCACCTGTTGGAGACCCACAGAGAATTAATCTTTTATACAAAAACAATAGAATAAGCGCTTCTCCATCAAATTCATACACCGAATCTGGTGCCGCTGCTGGCGTAAATGATGGCGCTCAATCTTGGTCAACTGCTATTGAAGATTTTGATAATGATGGTGATATGGATTTTCTGCTTTCCAACATCTCTGATACCAATAAATTCTACAAAAACAATGGTGACGGCACTTTCACCGACATATACGCTACCACTGGAATTGACCCACAAGTTGGTTCTTGGGAACTGCAGGCGGGTGACTTCAACAATGATGGTTTTGTGGATTTCCTTTGGCAGAATAACAAACAAATCTATATCAACAATGGAAACCTGACTTTCACAGGATACACTCTTCCTTTTAGCGAAGGTGGTATTGCTGACTTAAATAATGATGGTTTTCTTGATGTACAATATGCAAATAAAGTATATTACAACGTTCCCAATGCCAACCATTGGATAAAAGTAACACTACAGGGTATTCAAAGCAATAGAAATGGTATTGGCGCTAGAGTCGAAATCTATGGTGCTTGGGGTAAACAAATAAGAGAAATCCGAAGCGGTCATGGTTTTAGCCACCAAAGTAGTTTAAATGCTTACTTCGGAATTGGTACCGAAACTGCCATTACACAAGTTATCATAAGATGGCCTTCAGGAGTTGTAGACATTATAAACAACCCTACTTCAAATCAATCTCTAGCTGTTGTAGAAGGATCTACATTAAGTGTCGCTGACTTTACCAATGCAACTTTTAGCATTTATCCAAACCCAGTAAAAGACATTTTAAAGATCAAATTGAAAACCAACACTACCATACAATTAGCTCAGGTATTCGATCTGTCAGGGAAACTGGTACTAGAATCGGACGCAAAAAACCAAACGATTGATGTACAATCACTAAGCAAAGGAACCTATCTTCTTTTATTAAGAGACCAAGACGGTAAAGATTATTCACAGAAAATAATCAAAGAATAAACCAATTAACTTAACCAATAAAAAATCCCTTCTAGTGCTAAAACCAGAAGGGATTTCCATTTGAATTAATAATTAAACTGTACTCAAATAAAAAATGCTGAATAGCACTTCTTTTCTTTAATCAATAACAAGGTTTTGAGTGGCATTCCCATAGTCTGTTCGTAACACTACAATATAAGTCCCAGAAGTTAAATCGGAAGTATCAATTGTATTTTCTGAAGTACTCACAGTTTGTTTCCGAACCACTCTTCCCAAATTATCATAGATCTTAATGTTCCCGATACTGACGTTTTTAGGAAGTTCAACAGTCAGATTCCCTTTGGAAGGATTAGGATACATTTTGAAGGAATCGGCCACAAAACTATCAGTTCCTAATGTTAAATTAAGCGTCGTTGCGCCACAATTTCCACCACCATGATAACCAATGACCAATGAGCCCGTTCTTCTTGCAAATATTATATTTAGAGGCGCTGCAGCTGCAGTAAAAACATAATCATTGGCATCACCAGTATCTCTTGCTCTTGTAGCTACAACAGTTCGTACACCTGTATTAATAGTATTAGAACTAACGGACCAATTTTGAGTAGCATCTAAAGGAGGAATTACGCCAACACCATTAAAAGTTCTATCGGTCATATTGGTTCCATCAAAAATGACGGCATCCATACCAACATCATCCATACTTGTCGCATCAAATCCCATTCCAAGCCACGCCGTAGAAGGGCCAATTAAAGTTACGGTTACAGTTGTGCTTGTCACATCAACTTTTCCAGTATAGTCACTAAAAAGTGTCACCGTTCCTGATGAATAAGTTTGAGCAGATAAACCCGTGAATGCTAGTATTCCGACAACAAAGGATAGAGTAACGTTTTTCATATTATTTTGTTTTTAGGATTTGGATTAATTTGTCATCGTCAGCGAGAATGGCATAATCTACAGCAGAGTTTCCTCTACTGTCCTTGTGTCCGTTATCTCCGTTATATTTCACTAACAATTGCGCAATATCATACGATTTAAAAATCGAAGCATATATTAAAGCCGTAGTTCCATTGACATCAGTAATATTAGGATTGGCTTTATTTTCAAGTAACAGCTGAACTAATTGTGTTTGTTTTTTTACAGTCGCAGCCATCAAAGCTGTACCCATTGCAGTCGTATAATTAATATTTTTTACGTTTTTTATCAAGAATTCAGCCACCGGAAGATTTCCTTTGTAACAGGCCAAAATAAGCGGAGAATAGCCATCAGCATTTGTAGCATTTATGAGGTCTGGATTGCTTTTTATTATTGTTTTTAAATCGTCAACGGTTCCGGAACGTGCCACATTAAAAACATCGTTTTGAGAAAAAACGGGGATAGTAGTAATAAATAAAAAGAAAAAAAGTATAGTTTGTTTCATGCTGGATTTATTCAAAAATTACACAATTCCGACTTTAACCTTTCAAAAACAAAGACTATTCTAAACTGTACATCTTCCTTCAATCCACACCGCTTTTCAGTGTAAAAGTCTTTGTTTTTAACAAATACCTATGAAATTCCTATTAAAAAAAAATAGGGATTAATTCTATTTTAACAAATTTAATCCTATTTTAACAAACAATATGTTAATTCATGTTAAATTTAATCTCTTTTACTTTTAATCAATTCAGAATTAACCTTACACTTCAATAAGCTCTTCTTTCAATTGGATTTTATCGAAAGTATTTAACTTGTTCACATGTAAAATAGTCTTAGAACTGTCTTGACTGTTCTCATACATCTGAACAAATTTGGCTCCATAAACTACTTCTTCAAAAGTATAAGA
>JBDTNG010000028.1:0-8156 GCA_039933895.1 Flavobacterium sp.
CCAATTCTCCGTTGTAATTTGGCAGCGGATTACCAAATTCATCCGTAACTTCTCCTGAAAGCTTTACAAAACTCAAAGCTTGCAAAACATCTACTGGCTGTGTTATGGGAACGTCATTAATTTTTGTCAATCTAATTTGAGGTTTAGGTATTGCCAATTTTAAGGCTGGATCACCAATATAAAAAATTACATTATTTCCATTATCACTCATATCTCGTTTGGTCATTCTTACCGCTTCAGCAATGGAGACATAATTATTGGAACCATAAGAAAATAAATTCTTTCCTAATTTAAGATTAAAAGTAGATCCTGTTGATTGCCCAACTAGCCTCGTTGTAGTAATCATTGAAACTGCTCCACCAGAAGGATTCCAGTATACATATTCTCCAGCAGTGGCTCTATAAGGATTATCAAAACGAGTAAACTCACAAGTCACTGTTACAAACAATGGATATCTGTATTTATTACTCAAATTAATGGCATCCGCTTTTTCAAAAACTCTTTCTCCCGACAATACATCCTCATTACCATGACCAAAATAATCAAACATTAATGCCCCTTGTGCAAAAGCATTTATAAAGTCTTCACTTGCTTTTGGATATTTTTGCCCTCCAGAAGTGGTTTCCTGTACATAAGAATCTAAATGTATTTTTTTAGCGTTTATAAATAGCTTATTATCAGTTATAGCATCGGTTAATTTATCCAAATCTATTTCTAATGTTCCATCACTATCTCTATCTACGTCATCTGAAATCATAACAATATTGTCTCTCCATCGGCCATATGATTTTTCATCATGATAATCGATAACTTTAGACACCATTTGATCCGCTTGAGTCAAACTTGAAGCCAGAATTCTTCCGACAGCAATATCCAATCCATTAGAAGTGCCATTATCCATATTACCTTCGTTATTTTCCATAAAACCAAAATAATCATCTGAAATAAAAGCACCAATAATCGAAAAAGACTCTATCGCTTCATATATAGGAACAATATTAGTATTATTTGGAATTCTATTTTTAAAATCAAAAGAAGCATCTCCAAAAAGACACAAATACTTTACTCTTTTACTTGGATCGGAAGCGTTATCATAAACATATTTTACAAAATTCCTAATAGCTCCAATATCCTGCTTGCCAGATGAAAATTCGCCATACAGATTTTCCAAAATCATTACTTTTACATTAAGGTTCGATTTGGCTCTATGAAAATTGGCTAATCTTTCAGCTTGCGCAAGTAAAGAATATGGCGTAACTATAATATAATCGATATCTTGAAATACACCTTGACTGTTTAAAAAAACGGTTCCTTTCAAATCTTGATTGGGTACTATATAATTGGTATCTTTTATAGGAGAATAAATATCTGAATTATCAACGGCAATATATTTTCTAGTTTGCCCCATTGTTGTTCTAAAAGCGATTTGAGACTGACCATTATTTATTTTGGAAGTTACATTGTAAATGTCTGTAATATCCCAGATTTGACCTAGATTAGAAGCATTACTAACTTGATATTCGCAAGTTCCTATTGAAGTCCCTGTAGCATTTACCTGAAAACGAAATTGTTTCCCAAATCCTTTAAGGTATGATTTTGTGTTTAAAGCAATATAATCCAAATAACCCAAAGCACTTGGCACACCAGCATTGTTATAGCTTAATACAACAGAGATATTAGGACTGGAATTCGTGAAACTATAAGGTAGCTGCACTCCTCCAGTTCCAGCTCCAGCTTCAGAACCAAAAATAGAAGCAGCGGAATTATTTGCTGAACAAATAATGTTTCCAAAATCTTGACTATTTATCTTTACATTAAAGCTAGTATTTACTACAGCGGAAGCTGCAACATGAACTTTTACACTGACTGTGCTTGAAGACACCATATTTGGAAATGTAAAATCGAAATTTTGTTGGTTGTTCACATTAAATGCCTCCCCAAACCATTTTCGGCCCACACGAACAATATTAACATTATCCACTTCATGAAACTGATAATCATCGAATGAGGTAAAAATAACATCGGGTGGTTGAGTAGATTCTAAAATAGGAGACATCCTTTTCCCATTTCCGGCGGAAGAAGTTACATAGTAATAGGATTTGTCAGCATACAAGTTAACATGAGTCTTACTATCATCATTCCAATTGTCTACCCCTTCAGCGTAGAACAAAATATAGTCCTCATCATTAAAAACACCATCTTGCTCTCCATTAAAATAGACAGCATTTTCGGCCAAATCAATTGGATAAGGAGTAGAATTCAGTAATGGAATCATTCTTCCGCCATTCCCATAAATTTTTATAGTACGAGGATCAACACCTGTATTAAAACCTAAATCGTTAAGAAATGCTTTTGAAATTTTATAAACACCCGATTTTTCAATATAAAATCTTCTCCATTCACCCGTTTTTAATACTGAATTTACAATAGCATTGGGACTTTTGGAAGTTAAATTTCGATTTCCAGCACCTATAGTGTAAGAATATGACAAAGATTTTACTCTTTTAAAGGAATTACCTTCTTTAATTATAGGAGAAAAACTCAAAATACCGTAATTAATATCTCGAGCAACCATATTTTGAATCGAAGCGTTTAAATCCTTTGGAATAGCATTCAAATCTAAATTTCCCAGTTTTTCTCTCGAAACCGATTCAAAAACAACATTTGTCATTCTCAAACTCGATACTTCTATATAAGGACTTTCACCAATGTTTTTTGAAAAGGAAATGCTTTTCTTACCATCATTATATCTAAAGTCTGATATGAAGTGCGGAAGAATAATTTTATAATTCTCATTAACAGCATAGTTTCCGTCCAACCAATCAATAGAAATCGAATTGCCATTTTGAGCATTTATCGCATTAACAGCAAACAATATAATTAGTATGATAATTTTTTTCATATAGAAAATATAACGCGCATAAATGCTATTTATTTTAGTGAGTAAAAATATATCTTTTTATACAATATAAAAAGATATAATTCGTTTAAGTAAGGATGTTAAAAGATGTTAAAAAACAAATTTTAAGTTTTTTTTAAATATTTCTAAAAAAGGTGTTGCAATTTAATGGTTAATTATTATATTGCGCCACAAAATAATTACCTACTGAAAGTATGAAAGTAAACAAAATTATGACTGTAAGAGTACTATTCTCATTAATTGTACTATTAGGATTTACTAGTTGTAGTAAAAAGTCAAGTTCAAAAAACACTTCGTCTGCTACTGGATGGAAGATTAATGACCCAAATGGAGGTTTCCAGTACAACTCAAATTTTACTAAACAAGCAACAGCTCCAGGTTTAGTATTAGTTGAAGGTGGAACATTTACTATGGGTAAGGTTCAGGACGATGTTATGCACGACTGGAACAACACTCCAACGCAACAACACGTTCAATCATTTTACATGGATGAAACTGAAGTAACCAACATCATGTACATGGAGTACTTGGATTGGGTAAAAAGAGTTTTCCCTCCATCTGATGAAAATTACAAAAACATATACGACGGTGCTCTTCCTGATACTTTAGTATGGAGAAACAGATTAGGTTATAATGAAACTATGACTAATAACTATTTGAGACACCCAGCTTATTCACAATATCCTGTTGTAGGAGTTAACTGGATTCAGGCTACTGAATTTGCTAAGTGGAGAACTGACCGTGTAAATGAAGCTGTTCTTGAAAAAGATGGCTATATGAAAAAAGGCGCGAAAACTGTAGATATTGATGCTGAAAATACTTTTAGCACTGAAGCTTACTTAGCTTCTCCTTCTACTTCTTTCAGCGGAAATAAAGAAATTATTTTAGAGAAAACTAAAGGAAGAAAAGGCGGAAAAAGCGCGAAAAAAGCAAAAAAAGACGCTGCTGCTGATGCAACTGCTGACGCAGGATCAGGAGATGCTGCTGCCGCTGGTGCAGACGGACCTAAAAACGTATACGCACAGAAAACTTCTGGCATTCTTTTACCAGAATACAGACTTCCAACTGAAGCAGAATGGGAATATGCATCTGCATCTGACGTAGGAAACAGAGAATACAACTTATATAAAGGTCAAAAGAAATATCCTTGGAAAGGTGGTTACACTCGTTCTGGAAAAAGAGGAACAAGAGGAGATCAATTGGCTAACTTCAAACAAGGTAAAGGAGATTACGGCGGAATTGCTGGATGGTCTGATGACGGAGCTGATATTACAGGTCCTGTAAAATCTTACATCCCTAATGATTTCGGATTGTATGACATGGCTGGAAACGTTGCAGAATGGGTTCAGGATGTTTACAGACCTATAGTAGATGATGAAGCGAATGATTTCAACTACGTACGTGGAAACGTTTACACTAAAAATAAAATTGGAGATGACGGTAAAGTTATACTAGTTACTGCTGAAGATATCAAATACGATACTTTAAGTAATGGTAAAATCATTGCAAGAAACAGACCTGGCGAAATTGCTCAAGTTCCTGTTGATGAAAAAGAAACTTATTTAAGACAAAACTTCAACAAGAGCGACGAGATCAACTACAGAGATGGTGATAAACAATCTACTAGATTCTTTGATTTTGGAAGTGATGCTGAAGAAGCTAATCCTAAAAAAGATGACAAAAAGAGAATGTACGATTCTCCTGTTCACCATGTAGGTGCTGTTGTTGCAGATACAGTTAGTAAAGAAAAGAAAATGGAACGTAAATATGATAAATCTGACAAAAGAACAACACTTATTGGTGACGACGTAAGAGTTTACAAAGGTGGTTCTTGGAAAGATAGAGCTTATTGGTTAGATCCAGCACAAAGAAGATATTGCCAACAAGATATCGCAACTGATTATATTGGATTCAGATGCGCTATGTCAAGAGTTGGACCAAAATCTGATTTCAAGAAAAGAGCAAGAAACTAATTACGTTTTTTCAGAATATATAAAAGCCCTATTTTTTAGGGCTTTTATTTTTTTTATTACTTTCGCATTATGAAAATCGAAGAAATCTACCAATGCTTTTTACAATGTGACTCTGTTTCAACAGACACACGTAAAATAGAACACAATTCCCTTTTTGTAGCTTTAAAAGGAGATAATTTTGACGCCAATACTTTTGCAGAACAAGCTTTAGCCAAAGGCGCATTATTTGTAATCATCGATAACAAAAAATACTATACCGACAAAGACAAAATGCTATTGGTTTCTGATAGTTTAAAAACATTACAGGATTTAGCAAAATACCACAGACAACAATTAGGCCTTCCTATAATTGCACTAACAGGAAGCAATGGAAAAACTACAACTAAAGAATTAATTAACGTTGTTCTTTCCAAAAAATACAATACCAATGCAACCATTGGAAATTTAAACAACCATATTGGAGTTCCACTAACTTTACTTTCTTTTCATGAAGATACCGATATAGGAATTGTTGAAATGGGTGCTAATCACCAAAAGGAAATAGCCTTTTTATGTGATATTGCAGAACCTGATTTTGGCTATGTAACTAATTTCGGGAAAGCGCATCTTGAAGGTTTTGGCGGAATTGAAGGTGTCATAAAAGGAAAAAGTGAACTATACACTTACCTAAGAGAGAATCAAAAAACAGTTTTCATAAATAATGATGATCCAATTCAGGTAGGAAAAAGCAATACTATTAAACAATATAGTTTTTCAACAAAAAAAGAAGCAAAAAGCGACATCAATATCGACACTGTTTCTGCCAATCCAATGGTGAAAATTGAATACCATAACCAAAGTGTTCAATCGCATTTGATTGGAATTTACAATGCAAATAACATCAATGCTGCTATTACAATTGGAAACTATTTTAATGTAAATGATGTTGAAATCAAGGAAGCTATTGAAAATTACATTCCTTCTAACAACCGCTCTCAACTATTGGAAAAAAATGGCAATTCTATCATTTTAGATGCGTACAATGCCAATCCAAGTAGTATGACTGCAGCTATTGCTAATTTCATACAAATAGATGGAAAACAAAAAGTTGCCATCTTAGGCGATATGTTTGAATTGGGTAAAGAAAGCCTCCTTGAACATAAAAATGTAATTCAGTTAATTGAGAACACACAAATCGAAACTTACTTTGTAGGCAAAGATTTTTACGCAAACAAAATCGAAAAATCGAACTTGCATTTTTATGACACCTTCGAAAGTTTTGCAGAAAATTTCAAAAGGACACAACCTACAAATCAAACCATTTTGATTAAAGGTTCACGTGGCATGGCTTTAGAAAGAACATTAGAAATCATATCATAATTCTCTTTATAAAACCCCTTTTTTTTACCGTCTGTTGACGGTACTATGCTGTTCGTAGATTTCAAATTAAATGACTCTGTTTTATATTTACTTTAGTAGACGATAACACAAATATCTTCTAACTAAAACTATATATAATGCAAACATTTAACGCAATCAATCCATCAGATGAAAATAGTAAAAGCCACAACTTTACACTATTTAGTATATTTAAACGTGATTATAATCATTACGAAGGCGTTCCAAGAATAAACATTTACCTCTTAAGATTACTTTTTACCTTAATGTTTTTTTTCCTTACCTATGAGTCTTGGAATACCATTCTTACTCACAAAGGAACATGGGATAATTCAAGAGCTGCTGCTTGGTGTATGTGGGGCTCGTATTCTGCCATATCTTTTATTGGAATGCTTCGCCCTCTCAAAATGCTACCTATTGTACTGTTTGAGATTGTCTACAAAGTTTCATGGTTATGTATCGTTGCTTATCCATTGTGGGTAAAAAATGAATTGAGCGGCTCTCCTGCTGAAGGAATGACTCGTGTTTTTATATGGGTTGTATTTCCTATCATAGCCATGCCTTGGCGCTACTTTTTCAAAACCTATATATTGAGCAAACCTAAAGTATAAATAGCTATTTAATCATTAAAAGAGTTCGCTATGAAAGCATCAAATTTTTATCCAGAAAATAAAGACAGTACCAAAAGCATTTTTAAAGTCGACCAAACCACAGGAATTTCAAGATTCCGCAATTATTTACTGCGATTCTTTTATGCCGTGAATGCCTTGTGTTTGGGAGGAATGGTTTGGACCGAAATATTTACTCACAAAGGTTTGTGGGAATCATTACCAGGAGTCGCGTTTAGTTTTTGGGCAGCATTCTCGCTATTGGCAATTTTAGGAATATTCCAACCATTAAAAATGATGCCATTACTATTAATTCAATTTTCTTATAAACTGATTTGGCTAATCATTGTGGCTTATCCATTATATGCTACGAATCATTTAATCGGTTCTTCCGCAGAAGATCTTACTGCAATAAACTTCAAGGGAATTATTGTTGATCTTCTTGTGATTCCATGGCCTTATGTAATAAATAATTACATTTTAAAACCGAAGAATTAATCCGATTCACAAATCTTCAAAAATCTCTTTGTAAGCTCTGCCTATGGGAATCGAAATACCTTTAACTTCAACTATTTCAGAGGTATAGGACTCTATTTTATCAATTGAAATAATAAAAGACCGGTGAATACGCTTGAAGAGATTTGCTGGTAAAAGTTCTTCTATTTGATGTGTACTAATTTTGGAAATGTATTCTTTTCTTGTCGTTACAACCTTAACATACTCCCTTTGACTCTCAATATAAATAATCTCTGAGAATAAAATCTTTTCCTTTTTTTTCTGCACATTCAGAAGCAAATAGTCTTTAACTACATTTGCTTCATTTTCTTCTACTGCTGGCATTTTGACTTTATTCACAGCTGTTAAGAAACGTTCAAATTCAAATGGTTTCAAAAGATAATCCGTTACATTCAAGTCAAATCCTTCCACCGCATATTGATGGTAAGCAGTCGTAATAATCACCGCAGGAGCATCAACTAACGTTTTTAAAAAATCCATCCCTTTCAATTTTGGCAAATGAATGTCTAAAAAAATCAGATCAGTCTTGTTGTTACGTAAAAAATCTGTTGCAAGAATGGCATCTTTAAATGTTCCTTGTAATTCCAGAAATGAAACTTCAGAAATATAATCTGATAATACTTTTACTGCCAATGGCTCATCTTCAATGATAATGCATTTAATTCTAGACATGACTTCTTAAATTTATTTTTAATGTAGCTGTAAATGTGTCTCCTTTTTGTTCAATCGTAAGATGATAATCGGTATAAAGTAACTCCAATT
>JBDTNG010000029.1:0-2675 GCA_039933895.1 Flavobacterium sp.
TGCTGAGAAATTTATTGAAAAAGGCTGGGACGAAGAAAAACAAATGTATTACTACTTGGTTTATTTCAACAAAGAGAATAAAAGCTAGTATTAAATTACTAAAAAATATAAATCCTCAATTACAATGTAGTTGGGGATTTTTTTTGAGTTGTAATGTTATAGTTTAATTTAAAATAAATTGCATAAAAGACATCAATAAGAACTTAATTCCTTTCTACAAAAACCACAAATCGCTAAAAATCAAATTTTTAAATAATAATATTGTAAGTTTTTACTTACTTTAATGATTTAAAAATACATTTCATCGATTTTATTTGTCACTTTATCGATTAATACTTACGTTTGCTATTCAAATCAACAACCTACTGATTATGAACGTAATACAACAAAAAGCAAAATTTCATACTAACCGGATTTTATGCACATTATTTGGTCATAAATTAGTAACAACAAGAAATGTAACTGCTCATTTTAAAGAGTACAAATGCACTTCTTGTAATATAGAATTAACAAATGATGACAAGGGAATAAAAACGTTCCTAACACCAGAACTTAGAGATGTGAACGAAACTCTAATGAGTTTTTATAAAAGAAGACACCCTTCGATATAAATTACAAAAAAATATTACCAAGCCTTTTTTGCCCCAAAATACCACAATCCTCAACCAAAAAGTTGAGGATTTTTTATTTGTAACAAATATCCGTTCCATTCGTCTTATGATAATCAATCAAAAAATAGCCATCTTGGAAACTATTCTTACCATTTCAAATCTGAATAAGATTTACAACAACAAAGTTCACGCAGTAAAAAACCTCACGCTCGAAATTCACAAAGGCAATGTTTATGGCATTCTTGGACCTAATGGTTCTGGAAAATCGACCACTCTTGGGATTGTCCTGAATGTGGTAAATAAAACTTCGGGAAGTTATAGTTGGTTTGGAGGCACAATACAAACACACGATGCGCTTAAAAAAGTGGGTGCTATCATTGAGCGACCAAATTTTTATCCCTACATGACAGCCAAAGAAAATTTGGAACTGGTGTGTAAAATCAAAAACATCAATAATTCTAAAGTACTTGAAAAACTAGAAATTGTTGGTTTAACAGAGCGAAAAGACAGCAAATTCAGCACTTTTTCTTTGGGAATGAAACAACGCTTGGCGATTGCTTCTGCCCTATTGAACGATCCAGAAATCCTTATTCTGGACGAACCTACAAATGGTTTAGACCCACAGGGAATTCATCAAATTAGAGATCTTATACGATTAATCGCTTCACAAGGAACTACTATTTTATTGGCTTCCCATTTATTAGACGAAGTCGAAAAAGTATGTTCGCATGTTTTGGTATTACGCAAAGGCGAAATGCTTTATTCTGGACTTGTTCATGGTATGAGCAATAAAAAAGGTTTTTTCGAATTAAAATCGGATAATAACGAAATTTTAAAATCGGTTTTGGCGAAGCATGAGGCTATTGAAAAAATGGTCGATGAAGAAGGAAAAGTTTTGGTTTACCTCAAAAATAATATCGAAGCCAAAGATTTGAATGCTTATTTATTTCAAAATAATATCACATTAGAACATTTGGTCAAACGCAAACACAGTTTGGAAGAACAGTTTTTAGAATTAACCAACAATCATTAATCATCAATCACAAAAAATGAAAAGATTACTCTCTATAGAATTACAAAAAATCTGGAAAAACAAAGCAAGTCGCGTCTTGTCTATTACTTATTTCGTGATACTTTCCTTTATTGCATTAATAGCTTCAATTAAATTTAATTTAGGTCCAATTCAATTCCATTTGGCCGATGAAGGGATTTTCAACTTCCCATATATTTGGCATTTTAATACGTATATCGCTGCTACATTGAAATTCTTTTTAGCTATTGTTATTGTTTCCATGATGGCAAATGAATACAGTTATGGTACATTAAAACAAAACCTCATTGACGGAATGAGCAAACAGGAATTTATACAATCTAAATTCTTAACAGTTATTCTATTTGCATTGGTTTCGACAGTTTTTGTATTTATAATGTCACTTATACTCGGTTATTCTTTTTCATCTTACAATGAATTCTCTATTGTGTTTTCAGATTTAGAGTATATTTTGGCTTATTTTCTAAAATTAGTTGGCTTCTTCTCTTTCTGTTTGTTCTTAGGTATTTTAGTGAAACGTTCTGCTTTTGCTTTAGGCTTTCTTTTTGTTTGGAATATTCTTGAATGGATAACGAAGGGAGTTTTAACTTTCAAAATTTTCCCAGATAGTAATATTGCAAGTAATATCACACAATTTTTTCCTTTGGAAGCCATGAGTAACTTGATCGTAGAACCTTTCTCCCGATTATCATTTATTAAGGCTATTGGTACACAAATTGGCGTTAGTGATATAAAAGATTATGATGTTCCTTATTCCGCAATACTTATCGTTGTAGTCTGGACTGTTATATTTATGTTAATGTCGTATAAAATTCTTCAAAAAAGAGATTTGTAGTATCTTTGCAGTCTATGAAATCAAGTTTTCGAGTACTGCTTTTAAGTCTTTTTTTGTGTTTTTCAATAAACACATTTGCCCAAAATATTCAGGTAGATGATACCTATACAGCACAACAATTAGTTCAGAATGTATTAGTAAATACAACTTGTGCTTCAGTATCTAATTTTTCGGTGTC
>JBDTNG010000030.1:0-5766 GCA_039933895.1 Flavobacterium sp.
AAACATGTTGGGTCTGTCTCCCTTGCTCATGATGTTGGTATTTCCATAAATATGTTTTACCATTTCTGATAGTGAAACTTCTTTATCAAAATAGGCTAAATTTGGGCCAGGGCAAATAATTACGCCTTGTTGCTGTCCTTTTACATCAATATCATTTTCGAGATAAGCAGCATTTACCAATCCGACACAGAGACAGGATTTCTCAGTTATTTTATTCTTTCTGTTTTGAAAATCTATCGGAGATAAATCCTTTTTAAATTTGATTAATTCTTCTAACTTAATATCCTGGTATTTTTTGGATGCTGTGCACATCCCTTTGCTGTCATACTCTTTGCTTAGTGCTAACAACTTTTTCGGACAAGAGCTTCCCGCTTTATTTTGATTGATTCTCATTTCTTTCCAAATATCATTTGTCACCCCTTTAACAGAGTTAAACGGAACCCCTAAAGGAGAAATATTACTGAGATAAAAATCATTCTCTTTTGCATTTATTAATAATTTTCGTGTTTCCTTGTCTAAGGATGTAGCTTCGGGAACCAATAGGAAAGGAGAGCCCCAACCAATGGAATCCAATTGATATTGTTCGAGTAAAAAGTTGTGCTCTTCAGCAGTACCAACTCCGCCTTGAGCTGTTATTTTTAAAGGAAGTGGATTCTCAGGAATGGGTAATTCTTTTTGACTTAAAGCTTTTACTAATAAGTCGTGTGCCGATTGTATTAATTCTTTTTTCTTTAGCTTGAATTCTTCCAATATAGGACCTAATAAAAATCCGTCTGTGGCAAAAGCATGACCACCACAATTTAATCCGGATTCAATGCGATATTCTGAAACCCATAAGCCTTTTTTGGCTAAAAAATTTCCTTGTATCATCGCCGAACGAAAATCACTTACTTTTAGGATGATCTTCTTTTTTAAGCTGGAATTAGCATCAGGAAAGAAATCACTGAAATTTTCAAAATAGCTATACAATCTTGGATTCATTCCAGCAGAAAGCACCACTGAGGAATTCAAATTGCTATTAGCAAAACCCCTCAGTGCGGCGTGAGCATCGTTAAATTCGATGGGCAACTGTAGTTCTTTGTCAAAATTATCTTTATCGACTTTAGTCATAATATTGACATCAATTTCACCGGGAGCTAAATGTTCTTCCAGGAAATTCCTGATACTGTCACTTCCTTCTTTAATCAAGTTTTGCAGTCTTTCTTTTAACTCTGATTTGTTTGGAAGTGTGATAATAAAATTTTCTAAACTTATTTTATTACCAATTATTTCTTTTTTGAAGTTTTCAAATTTTTCTTTTACAATTCGATCTACCAAATTCAGATAACTTGTAATTCTTTCAGCTCTGTAATCTTGAAATTTTCGCGATATTTCTTGGTAAGGAATTGAGAATTTTTTACTGTAAAAAGCCCTCATTTTTTCAATTAATTCGTCGTCAGTAATTGAAATGACAGAAGAAATGCCATAGTGTGCTACCCGAATTGGGCTGTCAATGGTATAGGCTAACCCCATTACAGGAATGTGGAAAGTATGAATAGGTGTTTTTTTCATAGATTGGCAACATCATATATTAAGTTGCGAATTTTATGAAAATATGATTATAATAGAATGATAAATATCATGTTATGAATTTTTCTTTTAACAGAAGGATGTTTTTAGGAAATGAGATAAAAGATAATTGACTATATATCACACATCTTTAACAGTGCTTTTCGGTCAGTGATACTGATTTTTTTACCTGAAATTGTTATATGACCAGATTTTTTTAGCTCAGAAAGCAAGCGGATGCAACTTTCGGTTGCCGTTCCAATCATGCTTGCAATTTCATCTCTTGTCAATTGAAGTTTAAGTGATTTATCGGTATTGACTCCAAAATTATTTTCCAAATACAATAGGGTGTAAGCGAGTCTTTCTTTAACAGTTTTTTGTGCCATATTAACCATAATGTCATCGGCTTCCTTAAGGTCACCACAAATGGTTTTCATAACATTCATAGAAAAGCGGTTGTTGTCATTAAAAAAACCCAAGATCTCATTTTTTGGAATAAAACATACCTGCATGTCTTCAATGGCAATAGCAGAAAGATTGGCTGGTTCATCACTAATCATTGAGCGTTGTCCTAGTAGTTCACCTTTTTTAACCAAATGTACAATTTGGTCTCGACCATTAGCACTAAGTTTGGTCATTTTGCATACGCCATCCTTAACGCAAAAAACACCGTTGATGTTTTCGCCTTCACTAAAAATAGTTTCTCCTTTGCGGATAATTTTAGATGTTTTGCAGTTGGCCATCTTAACCAATTCGTCTTTATTAAGTGCTTTCAACGAACTAAATTCCCTTACAATACACTGCTCACATTTGCTCATATTAAAAAGAATTAAAGGTAAACAAAGGTAGTCATTAACATGATATATATCATTTTTTTTAAAGAATTGTAGACTCAACTTTGCCACAGGTAAAATGAGCAGTTATGAATATTACAAATTGTTTCCATTGTGGATTGAATATAAAACCAGCGGAGGAAATCCTCTTTGACGACAGACATTTTTGCTGTAACGGTTGCAAAACTGTTTATGAAATATTCAGTTGCAATGGATTGAGTTCTTATTATGATTTTGAAAAATCGCCAGGCGCAACGCCTTTAATCAACAGCGGTAAATATGATTTTTTAGACACTGAGAAAATAGCAGAAAAGTTGTTGCAGTTTAATGAAGGGCAAACACAAATTATCTCTCTACACATTCCACATATTCATTGCAGTTCTTGTATTTGGATTTTGGAAAACCTAAGAAAACTTCAACCTGAAATTACTTTTTCACAAGTTAATTTTCACGAAAAAACCGTTAGAATCACTTTTGATTCTGAAACCATTTCATTAAAAAAGATAGTACTTCTTTTATGTAAAATAGGCTATGAACCTTATATTTCGCTCGAACAATATGACTCTCAAAAAAAGAAACAGGATAAATCTCTGACTTATAAATTGGGTGTTGCTTTCTTTTGTTTTGGGAATATCATGTTGCTTTCTTTTCCTGAATATTTTGAAATGAAGGAATTCTGGCTCGATCAATATCGTGGATTTTTCAGAACCCTAATCTTTTTACTTTCCTTACCTAGTTTTTTCTATTCTGCAAGTGGCTATTATGTTGCTGCTTATAAAAGTCTCAAGGCTAAAATGCTGAGTATCGAAATCCCTATTGCTCTAGGAATTGTTATTATGTTCGTTAGGAGTGTTGTGGATATTGTATTTAATTACGGTCCAGGTTTTTTTGATAGCCTTACCGGACTCATCTTTTTTATGTTACTAGGCAGGGCTTTTCAGGTGAAGACTTATCGCTTTTTAAGTTTTGAACGTGATTATAAATCTTATTTCCCTGTTGCCGTTACACGAATTAAAAGCGATGGTACTGAAGAAAATATACCAATCTATGAAGTAGCTACAGGAAACCGATTGCTTATTCGCAATCAGGAATTAATACCTGCAGACGGAATCCTTTTATCTAAAAGCGCTGCTATAGATTATAGTTTTGTAACGGGTGAGTCTATACCTGTAAACAAAATATCAGGTGATAAAATATTTGCCGGAGGCAGGCTTAATGGTATTTTAATTGAAATGGAAGCGCTACAGTCTGTTTCACAAAGTTATCTCACGCAACTTTGGAGTAATGAAGTTTTTGAAAAGAAAGCGGCGCGAAAATTTGAGTCGATTACTGATAATGTGAGCCGTTATTTTACATCATTATTGCTATTGATAGCCTTTGCGGGATTTGGCTATTGGATTTTTTACGATACCAATACAGCATTTAATGTTTTTACAGCAGTACTTATAGTGGCTTGCCCTTGTGCGTTAGCACTCACGGCTCCTTTTACACTGGGTAATGTGTTGCGTATTTATGGTAGGGCAAAATTTTACCTTAAAAACGCTACCGTTATTGAGCAACTTTCAAAAATAGACACCATTGTTTTTGATAAAACGGGAACAATTACTTCTGGAAAGTTATCAGATATAAAGTATCAGGGTGAATTTCTTTCTGATGCCCAAATTTCGTGGATCAAGAATATTGTAAGAGCTTCCAATCATCCATTGAGTCGAATGCTTTATGATGAATTGCCTTTTGCGAAAATAGTGACTGTTGCATGTTTTGAGGAAATTAATGGACAGGGGATTAAAGCTCAGATTGATGGCAACACTATTTGTATTGGTTCTGCAAAATTTGTTGGTAAAACCGAAGAAAAAAGTTTGATTCAAACCGCAGTTTATATCAGTATTAATAGCATCGTATTCGGAAAGTATATTTTCCATAACGAATACCGTCCTGGACTTTCCGACTTGTTTGCCAGACTTCAAAAGGATTATACAATTAAGGTGCTTTCAGGGGATAATGATGGTGAACGTCAGATATTAGAAAAGCTACTTCCTAAAGGAAGTGAATTGGTTTTCAATCAAACACCCGAACAGAAACTGGAATTCATTCATAAGCTGCAACAAAAAGGACATTTTGTAATGATGATAGGAGATGGGCTTAATGATGCGGGAGCATTAGCACAAAGTAACATTGGTATTGCGATTTCTGAAAATGTGAATGTTTTTTCACCAGCGTGTGATGCCATTCTCGATGCTTCGGCTTTGGGTAAACTTGATCGATACCTGCGTCTTTCAAAAAAGGCGATACATACGATTAAAATGAGCTTTACACTCTCATTGCTGTATAATTTAGTAGGATTGACATTCGCGCTTACCGGAAATTTATTGCCTTTAGTAGCTGCCATTATTATGCCATTGAGTACCATTACCATCATCAGTTTTGTAACGTTGATGAGTAATTTTTATGCCCGAGGATTAAAAAGGGTCACAACAATCAAAAAGTATGATATATATCATGGTTTACCCCAATCCGGTAAAGTAATTTTGAACACACAAACATAAGTTATGAGCGTCATTTATTTATTAATTTCTATTAGTATTATAGTAGCTATCGGCTTTTTCATTGCTTTTATCAAGGCAGTGAAAAGCGGTCAGTATGAAGATGATTACACTCCTTCTGTACGCATGCTCTTTGATGATGAATTAAAAATAGAAAATACAGATACACCAATACAAACACCAGTAAAAAAACAGATTTAATTATGGAAATACAACAATTTTATTACGACAACAAAATTGTAAAAAAATTCCTCTATGCCACTATTATTTTTGGTGTAGTAGGAATGGCAGTCGGACTTCTTTTAGCCTTCCTCTTCCTTTTCCCCAACCTCACGGATGGAATTCCGTGGCTTAGTTTTGGAAGGCTTCGTCCGTTGCACACAAATGCGGTAATTTTCGCTTTTGTAGGTAATGCCATGTTCGCCGGTATTTATTATTCTTTGCAACGTCTTCTTAAAGCGAGGATGTTCAGTGATTTTTTGAGTAACCTGCATTTTTGGGGATGGCAGTTGATTATAGCTGCAGCTGCTATTTCATTGCCGCTGGGCTATACTTCTTCAAAAGAATATGCTGAGTTGGAATGGCCTATTGATATTGCTATTGCTCTGATTTGGGTAATTTTTGGTATCAATATGATTGGAACTATTCTTCGCAGACGTGAACGTCACTTGTATGTTGCGATTTGGTTCTATCTAGCAACATTTGTTACAGTTGCTGTTTTACATATTTTCAACAGTATAGAGGTTCCAGTATCTTTTATGAAAAGTTATTCGGTTTACGCGGGAGTTCAAGATGCTTTGGTACAATGGTGGTATGGACACAATGCCGTAGCATTTTTCCTA
>JBDTNG010000031.1:0-4299 GCA_039933895.1 Flavobacterium sp.
GTGGAGCCGAGAATAGAGGAGTTGTGGCAGCAGCCAGTTATGAAGCTAGAAAGTTTGGAGTCCGTAGTGCAATAAGTGGTGTTTTGGCAAAGAAAAATTGTCCTGAGTTAATTTTTGTAAAGCCAAGATTCGATCGCTATAAAGAAATTTCTCAGAAGATAAGAGCCATTTTCAATGAATACACTGATTTAGTAGAACCTCTTTCTCTAGATGAGGCTTATCTGGATGTAACGATAAACAAAAAAGGAAATCCAAGTGCTTCTTTATTAGCACAAGAAATTAGATTGCGAATATTGAATGAAGTTGGATTGACAGCTTCTGCAGGAATTTCGGTTAATAAATTTGTAGCAAAAATTGCTAGTGATTACAACAAACCAAATGGTCAAAAAACGGTTAATCCTGATGAGGTAATTCCTTTTTTGGAAGTATTACCTATTCGAAAATTTTATGGAGTAGGAAAAGTAACTACCGAAAAAATGTATCAATTGGGAATTTTTACTGGATTGGATTTAAAAAATAAAACCTTGGAGTTTTTAGAAAAACATTTCGGAAAATCAGGTAATTTCTATTACAATGTGGTGCGTGGCATTCATAATAGCGAGGTGAAATCGGATAGAATTACAAAATCGGTTGCCGCAGAGCATACGTTTGAAACCAATTTATCATCTGAAATATTTATGATGGAGCAATTAGAAAAAATTGCTAACTCATTAGAAAAAAGACTTAAAAAGCATAACATCGCTGGAAAGACAGTTACTTTAAAAATAAAATACAGTGATTTTACTCAGCAAACCCGAAGTAAAACACTGCCTTATTTTATAGCTGACAAAGGCTTGATAATAGAAAATGTAAAAGAACTTTTGTATCAAGAGCGCATGAAAGATTCTGTTCGCCTTCTAGGAATTTCTTTAAGTAATTTAAACACGGAACAAAAGAAAACGGTAGTTGTTCAATTAAAGTTTGACTTTTAAACAAAAAACCACGCTTGTGGGCGTGGTTTTGCTTTTTATAATGAAGAAATTATTTTCGGCTGTTCAGTTTAGATAACAATCTCAAAAACTCAATGTATAACCAAACTAAGGTTATCATTAATCCCATAGCGCCAAACCATTCCATGTATTTTGGCATTTTTTGTTCTACTCCTTTTTCAATTCTATCAAAATCTAGAAATAAATTTAAAGCTGCAATAACAATTACAAAAACGCTTATACCAATACTCATCAACGAATTGCCATAATGAACCGGCACAAAGCTTGTAAACATCGAAAACAACCAAGAAATTAGATAATAAGTGGCAATAGCAAGAGTCGCAGCAACCACTACAGATTTGAATTGCTCTGTCACTTGCACAATTTTGAATTTATATAAACCTAAGCATACTGCAAATGTTACAAATGTTGCGCCAACCGCCTGTATTACAATTCCAGGATATTGTGCTTCGAAAATAGCTGAAACGCCACCAATAAAAAGCCCTTCAAATAAAGCATAACCTGGCGCTAAATAAGGGGAATATTGTGGTTTGAAAGCTGAAATCACCACCAAAATCAATCCTACAATTGCACCTCCAATAGTAGGTAGAATAGGATTCATTCCGTTAAATGCCATCCACCATACAACAATTGCTGATGCCGTGAGTAGTAAAAACAAAACTAACGTTTTATTGATAGTTCCTGCCAAAGTCATGTCTTGATTGTAATCTATGAGTGTCGCATTATGTACTTCAACATTTTTTGAAGCTATTGTTGCCGAAAAGGACTTATTGTTTAAAAAAGGATTTTTAGATTTGAAATTCATAGTGTTTATGATTTAATTTCCTCAAAAGTAAATTTTATTTTTGAAATGGTTGTTTAAAAAAATCTTAACTTTTATTCAAATTGAAAAAAAATGTAAAAAATAAGGCTCGTATTTATTTAAACAAAAAAAATCCGTGCCATATGATAAGCACGGATTGATATTGTGTTGCCTATAAAATTGTTATTCTATTGCAGATACTCTTAGGGTATTTACCATCCCTCTTTCTGTTACTGGCATTGCAGAAAGCGTTATTAAGAAATCCCCTTTTTCAACATAACCTTCTTTTTTCGCAATTTCATTTAATTCCGAAACGGTATCATCTGTACTAACGGCATTGTCGTAGTAGAAAGATTTAACACCCCATAAAAGGCTTAAACGTGTTAAGATTCTTTTATTTGAAGTAAAAACCAAAATATGTGCATTGGGTCTCCAAGCCGAAATTTGAAAAGCAGTATAGCCACTATTTGTCAATGTGCAAATTGCTTTTGCTTTAATGTTATTTGAAATTTCTGTAGCGTGCTGACAAATAACCTTTGTCACAAAACGATTTGTTCTAATTTGTGGGGTGTTTTGTGGCACTTGAATTAAAGGTGAATCTTCTACTGCTTCAAGGATTTTTGTCATTTGTTGAATCACTTGAACAGGGTAGTTTCCTGCTGCAGTTTCTCCTGAAAGCATTACGGCATCTGCACCATCCATAACGGAGTTTGCTACGTCATTTACTTCTGCTCTTGTAGGAGTCAAACTGGTAATCATAGTTTCCATCATTTGAGTAGCTACAATTACTGGAATTCGAGCTGTTTTTGCTCTACGAATTAAATCTTTTTGTACCAATGGTACTTCATGAGCAGGAAGTTCTACTCCTAAGTCTCCACGTGCTACCATCAATGCATCACTATAGGCAATAATTTTGTCAATATTTTCTAATGCTTCGGGCATTTCAATTTTAGCAACAATTGGAATTTTATAATCTGAATGTTCATCAATTAATTCTTGTAAATCTTGTAAATCTCTTGGAGTTTTTACAAATGAAAGTGCTATCCAATCTACTTTTTGTCCAATGGCAAAAATGGCATCAGCAATATCTTTTTCCGTTAAAGCAGGCAAAGATATTTTTGTGTTTGGAAGATTCACTCCTTTTTTAGATTTCAATTCACCACCTTGAAGAACTTTAGCAACAACTTCAGTGTTTTTATCAGTAGAAACTATTTCGAAAATAAGTTTTCCGTCATCTAGAAGAATTTTTTCTCCAGGGTTTACATCATTCGGAAAGTTTTTATACTTCATGAATACTTTATGTGCGGTACCAATGACATCTTCTGCAGTTGTGAAATTGATTAAATCACCGTCATTTACTACAACACCTTCTTCCATAACTCCCACACGAAGTTTAGGTCCTTGTAAATCGGCTAGAATTGCAGTAGTATATCCAAATTCATCGTTCAAACTTCTAATTATGTTAATTTTATCTTTTACACCTTCATAATCAGCATGCGAAAAGTTGATTCTAAACACATTTACACCTGCATCTATCATGTCTTTTATGATTTCTCTTGTGCTACATGCTGGGCCAAGTGTGGCAACAATTTTTGTTTTTTTATTTGTATGCATTTTTTTAAAAAATTAAATTATATTTTGATTTTATTATATTTCTATCAACCATGTAGGCGGTCGATATATTGTTAATTGTGTTTAATTTAGTTTGAATATTGTCTAAGTCCATGTCGTCATTAAGATTTTCAATTTTTAGAAAAAAATCTACCTTTTTGAATTCTGGCAATAAAAAAACTTTAGTTGAGACTTCTAGAATACTATTTGAAAACAAATTTTGATTTTTCTCTTTTTGTAATTCGATTACTTCATTTTTGTTTTGGAGTAAATTCCAAGAAACTCTTTTTTCAATATTGTTATAGTTAAATCTCGAAAATTTGGTTTCACCCTCTTTTATATTAATTTGAATTTCATTCTTGTTTTTGCTTAAATTTATATAAAGATATTGGTTGATAAAATAGGCTAATCTATAGTCTTCCAGTGAAGTATGGATGGCAATAAGATGATAATCTATTTCATCAAATTCGTCGAAATCCAATTTATGAATAGCCATTTTTAAAAATTTTTAGCTACAAATATACCATTTCTAATGTTGTATACTCATTTCAAATAGGATGTTTTTTTAGAATTACAAACTAAAACGATGTAGTTTCAATTTATTTATTATCTATTTTTTTTTGAAATGCAAAGTAGGCTCTTTGAGATGCTTTTTCTTCTGCTTTCTTTTTTGAAGTCGCTCTAGCTTTTGCAATAACTTTGTCATCTATACTCAGTTTCACACCAAAAAACCGTTGACCATCGATGCCATTATCTTCGAATATGTCATAATGAAATCGTTTTTTTTCTTTTTGGCACCATTCTATCAAAAGGCTCTTATAACTAATCACTTTTCCTTCTAATCTTGCAATATCGACATAAGGTACAACAACTCTTTTTTGAATAAATTTTCCGCAG
>JBDTNG010000032.1:0-4734 GCA_039933895.1 Flavobacterium sp.
GAATATTCTGCATTGATGAGTAAAGTAATGTCAAACGGAAACGGAAGAATTAAATTCCCAATCAACGAACCAGCAGAAGGAAAGAAAAAATCTCAAATCGAGGAGTATTTGGATTTCTATGGTGGGCCTGGTATACAACACGTAGCAATCGCTACTGACGATATTATCAAAACAGTTTCTGAATTAAGAGCAAGAGGTGTCGAATTCTTATCTGCTCCGCCTCACGCATATTACGAAGCCATTCCAGAAAGATTGGGTGAACATATGAGTATGATGAAAGAAGATTTATCAGTAATCGAAAAATTAGCCATTATGGTTGATGCTGATGAAGATGGTTATTTATTACAAATTTTTACGAAACCAGTACAAGACCGACCAACATTATTTTTTGAAATCATTCAAAGAATGGGTGCCAAAGGATTTGGTGCAGGAAATTTCAAAGCTTTATTCGAATCTATCGAAAGAGAGCAGGCAAAAAGAGGAACTTTATAACAAAAATTAAGTTTTATTAACAATTCAATAACATTTGCCCTTGTGACGATGATATTTTTGATAAAAAAATGTTAAAGTTGAATTTTCTTTGAATTAAATGGATTTATAGCCTACCTTTGCAGAGCAATTCTAAGGGGTGGTTCCCTTAAATTGATAAATTTTCATAATTTATAGTTTTTTGGTTGGTTAATAGCATAAAAACTCAGTCATTTATTGGCTGGGTTTTTTTGTTTTTTCGTATTTTTGGAATGAATATTGTATTCTACTATAAAAGAACACAAAATCAAAGACAAATGAAAAGACTAATAGTACTCTTCGCATTCTTAATTTCTCTGGCAGTCAACGCTCAAACTCCAAGTGCTTTCGACGTAGGTGAATGGTTTAAATTTAGAATCCATTACGGATTGGTTACTGCAGGTTATGCAACGCTCGAAGTCAAAGAAGCTTCTAGAAATAATAAAAAAGTATTTTATGCTGTCGGCTATGGTTACACCACAGGAATGACCAAAATGTTTTTCAAAGTGGAAGACCATTACCAAAGTTTTATCGACAAAACAACCAGCAAGCCTTATCAATTTCTTCGAAAAATTGACGAAGGTGGTTATACCAAAAATCAAGAAGGTTTCTTCAATCAAAACAACAACACGGTTTTAATCAAAGATTATAAAAGCAATGTTGAGAAAACTTTTAATGTTTCAGAAAATGTTCAGGATATCGTTTCTTCATTTTATTATCTAAGAAATCATCCCAATATTAATAAGCTGAAAGTTGGCGAAGCCATTATTATAGATATGTTTTTTGATGACGAAATAACCAAATTCAGACTTAAATTCGTTGGAAGAGAAACTATAAGAACAAGCTTCGGCAAAGTAAAAACCATGATTTTTAGACCTCTGGTGCAATCCGGACGTGTTTTTAAAGAAGAAGAAAGTTTGACAGTTTGGATTTCAGATGATGAAAATAAAATACCTTTGCGCATCAAAGCCAGCCTTGCCGTTGGTTCACTAAAAGCCGATTTAGAATCCTTTAAAGGTTTGAAAAACCCTTTTATGATAATACCTGATTAAAATTAATTATGAATAAATTCTCAGATCTTGTTCAAGAAATTGACGATAAATACAAAGCCATAAATCAAAAAACCGAAGCGCATTTGGAAGGATTGCTTTGGGCGAAACCCATTACCTATTGGGATTACATACAAACCGATGCGCTTTTAAACCTGCAAGTACAAAGAACAACGCTTGCAGATGAAAACGTGTTTATCATGTACCATCAAATCAACGAATTGTTGTTTAAAATGATTCTGTGGGAAATCAACCAATTGTCGCATACAGAAAAACCTTCTACTGAGTTTTTTACGGAAAGATTAATGCGTATCAGCCGTTATTTTGATATGTTAACTACTTCTTTTACCATTATGGGTGATGGAATGGAAGTGGAACAATACATGAAATTCCGACACACTTTAACGCCCGCCAGTGGTTTTCAAAGTGCACAATACCGCATGATTGAATTTTGTTCTACCGATTTGATCAATCTTATCGATCATCGTTTTAGAGCTACTATAGATAGAAATACACCTTTTGAACACGCTTTCGAACATTTGTATTGGCAAGCTGCTGGGAAAGATTATAGCACTGGAGAAAAATCATACTTCTTAAAAGAATTCGAAAAAAGATACAAAAAAGAATTTTTGGATTGTATGGAAGAATACAACACCATCAATCTTTGGAGAAAATTTAAAGAAATTCCGGAAGCAGATCAAAAAAATCCCGCCTTAATAAAAGCCATGCGTCATTACGATTATACGGTTAATATTACTTGGGTTATGGGACACTTAAACGCTGCTAGAAAATACATCGACAACGGGAAAGGTGATGGTGAAGCCACAGGAGGAAGCGATTGGAAAAAATACATGCATCCAAAATACCAAAGAAGAATATTTTTTCCCGAACTTTGGAGTGAAGAAGAATTATCCACTTGGGGCGAAAACCTATAAAACGTATCGTTTGAAAAAATTTATAACGCTTTTAGTCTTTGCGCTAGTAATTATTTCATGTAAAAATGACAATGAAACTCCAGTTCTGCCTGTAAAAAAGCCAGAACCAATTGTCTATGATTTTGGGTTTCGATTGAATGATTTTTCTGTGGTGAATGACACTATCAAAAAAGATGATACTTTTGGAAGTCTTATTCAAAAGCAAAACTTAAACGGAAAGGAAGTTTATGATATCATTGCCAAAGTAAAAGATACTTTCAATGTTAAATTGGTTCGTATAGGAAAGCCTTATACCATGTTGCTTTCCAAAGACAAAACTAAAAAATTACAATACTTCATCTACCAACCGGATAACCTCAATTATTATGTGGTCGATTTCAGAGATTCAATTGTAAAAGTGAATAAGAAAACAAGACCTATTTCTTTCAAAAGAAGAACCATTACCGGAGAATTAGACGGATCATTGTCGGAAACCCTCAAAAACGAAGGTGCAGCCGCAACATTGTCAAATGATTTAATCAATGTTTACAAATGGTCTATCGATTTCTTTAAATCTAAAAAAGGAGATAAATTTGCCGTAACATTTACCGAAAGATTCATCAATGATACTGTTTATGATGGAATAGATAGTCTTCACGCCGCATTTTTTGAATACAAAGGCAAGAAAATTTACGCCTTTCCATTCAAACAAAATCCATCCGATAAAAAAATGGATTATTATGATGAAGACGGAAAAGCGCTAAAAAACTTCTTTCTGAAAGCGCCTTTAAAATCAATAAATATTACCTCCCGATTTTCTAAAAACAGGTTTCATCCCGTACAATTAAGATGGAAAGCCCACAGCGGAACAGATTATGGTGCGCCACAAGGAACACCAATCATGACCACTGCCAGTGGTGTTGTTGAAGCGGCAGCTTATTCGGCCGGAAACGGAAATTATGTCAAAGTAAAGCACGACAGAACTTATTCCACACAATATTTACACATGTCGAGGATTTTAGTTCGTCGCGGCCAACATGTTACTCAAGGGCAAATAATTGGAAAAGTGGGAAGCACAGGTTTGGCAACCGGACCACATGTTTGCTATCGTTTTTGGAAAAATGGAGTGCAAGTGGATGCTTTAAAACTCAAATTGCCTAATTCCGCGCCAATGGACAGCAAAAACAAACCTCGTTTTATGAAATATATGGAACCTTTGAAACGAGAATTAGACAGTGTCGCAGCATTATAATAATTTTCAGAAGCTATTCCGGCTATACACTCCAATTTTTTCCCTCGTTAAAGAAACGAGAGAAAAGGTTTTCTCCCGAAACTTCGGGACCATCTGGGCTAAAACAATTAATAATAAGAACAAAAGTTGTAAATTCGTATTTAATTCAACGATACAACGAATCATCAAAGAATGGCATTACAGTCTATAAATCCAACAGAAACTAAATCTTGGCAAAAATTACAGGAGCATTTTAGCGATATGCAAAACATATCAATGCAAGAAATGTTTCAGGAAGATGTTGCTAGAGTACAAAAATTCCACATTCAATGGGATGCGTTTCTTCTCGATTATTCTAAAAATAAAATCAATTCAAAAACCATCGAATTATTACTGGATTTAGCCAATGAAATGGGATTGAAAGACGCCATTCATTCTTATTTCTCAGGAGAAAATATCAATCAAACTGAAAATCGCGCCGTACTCCATACCGCTTTACGTGCTTCGGGAGATGATATCGTTTTAGCCGATGGAGAAAATATAATTCCAGCTGTTTTTCAAGTAAAAAATACCATAAAAAAGTTTTCAGAAGCCATTATTTCAGGAGAAAGAAAAGGATTTACCGGAAAAGAAATTACCGATGTGGTGAATGTTGGCATTGGCGGTTCAGATTTAGGACCAACGATGGTGGTGGAAGCGCTTCAATTTTATAAAAATCATTTAAATATTCACTTTGTTTCCAATATGGACGGAGATCATGTGAGTGAAATCATAAAAAAATTAAATCCAGAAACTACACTGTTTGTTGTGGTTTCAAAAACGTTTACCACTCAAGAAACGATTTCAAATGCAAAAACACTTAAAGCTTGGTTTTTGAAATCTGCCAAACAAGAGGATATTGCAAAACATTTTGTGGCCGTTTCCACCAATATTCAAAAGGTGAAGGAATTTGGCATAACGCAAGGTAATATTTTCCCCATGTGGGATTGGGTTGGCGGTAGGTTTTCTTTGTGGAGCGCTGTGGGATTAACTA
>JBDTNG010000033.1:0-4457 GCA_039933895.1 Flavobacterium sp.
GTGGATAAATTAATCGATATGGGTGCAAAAATCATGCTTTGTGATCCACACAGAGCCGTGGTTATGGGACATAATTTCCAATCACAACTCAAAGCAACAACCATGTCTTCTCCAGATATTCGTGCGGGAATCTCATTGTTAATTGCAGCTCTTTCAGCCAAAGGAACAAGCACAATTCAAAACATTGAACAAATTGACCGTGGTTACGAAAGAATCGACGAACGTTTAAGAGCTATTGGAGCGAATATTGTTCGTGAATAATTCAACATGTAATACTATTTAAATCATAATAATCCCATTGCATCTTGCTTTGGGATTTCTTTTTTCTATATGGAAACCAATATACTTATTTTTCTTTGTTGCGCTGCTTTTTTCGCAGGATTTATCGATGCTATTGTGGGCGGCGGCGGATTAATCCAAACGCCCATCGCATTGATTTTACTACCCAATTACGCAGTTTCAACACTTGTAGGTTCTTTAAAAATCCCTGCCTTTAGTGGAACTAGTTTTGCTGCTTATCAGTATTTGAAAAAGGTAACGATGAACTGGAAACTGCTTTTAATCATGTCGGTTATTGCGTTTACCTCAGCTTTTATCGGTTCTACCTTATTGACTCATGTGAGCAATGATTTTATGAAGCCGTTGCTTTTAGTTGTGCTTTCATTGTTGGCGATTTATACTTTCATGAAGAAAAATTTCGGGCAATCCCAGGAAAAGAATTTATCGCTGAATCAACAATTATTATACGCTGTAATTATAAGTATCATCGTTGGTTTTTACGACGGATTTATTGGTCCCGGAACAGGAAGTTTCTTAGTTCTTGCTTTTATTTCTTTATTGGGATTCGATTTCCTTCATGCTTCCGCCAATGCAAAAATGGTCAATCTAGCAACCAATTTCGGATCGATATGCCTGTTCATTTTAAAAGGGAAAATCATTTGGCTTCTCGCAATTCCAATGGCCATTTGCAATGCTTTTGGCGGATGGATTGGTGCCAAATTAGCCATCAAAAAAGGCAACGAGTTTATTCGTGTTTTCTTTTTGATTGTTGTCGTTGGAACGCTAATTCGTTTTGCTTACGATGTGTTTTTCAAAAATTAATCTAAAACATTCAGGATTTTCAATCCGAAGACTACACCATCCATTTGGAATCCGCTTTGATACGAACGCACATAATCGAATCGGAATATTTTAAACTTTCCAAAGCCTAAATTATCCAACCCAACTGAAAATTCGTGGTATGGTTTTCTATTTGGTTCAGAAAGATTGTGGTATCCAAAAATTAAATTGGATTTCAACTTATTCAACAACGGAATTTTATTAATGATAAAACCTTTGTCGTCGTATTCCGAATGAATTTCAAGGAACGCATCGTTCGTACTATTAGTATAATAAGGCATCAAGTTGAAATTGTTTAAGTAATTTCCCGACTGACCAATATGCGTTTGATTTCCAGCGAAATGTCTGTAATCTACAAAGGAAATATTATCTCCATTAAAGAATTTTCCAGCCGTAAGATTTACACCCAAATTTCCTTTATTGTTTAAAGCAAAATCTTGTTCGATTTTACCTGCTACATAATCGAAATTATAATCTTTCAGACTTCCGCCAAAACCTTTTTCATAAGTAAAATAAAGTGTTGGGTATTTGTCGTTTGGAATATTAAACTTGCCATCAGGACGTGTCCAATATTCCTGACCGAAGTTAATTTTTCCTGTAATTTTTCCTTTCACCAAATTGTGCTTCACAATAGCCGAAGACATTTCATCAAAAGGAGACAATGGATTATTTGAAGTATAAAGATCATCGCTTTTGACAATCGTGAAATCGGTAGTATTAAACAATGGTTTTCTTTCTGAATATTCTAAATTGGTAAAAACCGAAAAACCATTAACCACTTCCTGACTGTAGCTCAATCGGGCGAAATTCTTATCAAATAACTTCATGAAATTATTCTTAAAAAACAGCGTACTTACTGAATTTACAATGTTTGAAATTGGATCTCTCTCATTAAACTGCGCAATGTCACTTCCTCCGGAAACCGAAAGTAAAGCATCATTTTGATTGTTGAATTTTTTAGTAAAATCACCTTTTATTCTCAATTTCTCTTCCGCAAAACCATAATTAAATTTTACGCCAAAATTGGTATAAGTTCTATCATCTGGATTACGTTTGTTAAAAGACAATCCTGAAGTTAGTGTATAACCTTGAACAGTGTTAAATCGCAAAGACAACAATGGCCCAGTATAATTAATCGATTCGTTTTTATACGAATTCGAATAACTATAACCCATCACAATATCACTCAAGTGAAATTTATTGTTTTTCTTATCAATTGAATCAAGGTAGGTTTTTGATTTTCGTAAAATTTGAATGCTGTCTTTTTTAGTGTAATCCGCACTTTCTTCTAATGTTAATGGCACAGGACGAATAGTATTCCAAAAATCATTGTCTTTTTTATTCGAATCTTTTTCAAAAGTTAAAACCTCACGAGTGAATGTCTTTTTGGTAAATTGAGGTTCAAATTCAAAATTACTATAAACATAAGTAAATCGTCCAGAAATATTAAACCCAAGCATACCTGCAACAAAATCAATACTTTGCATGTTTTTCGTCCAAATATTATCAGTTTTATTATAACTGAAACTTTGTTTTAAAACCAGATTATCGATAGCTGGCATTTGTACGCGATATCCTTTTATGTTGACATCTATTGCATAAATAGCCCAAGAATCTTCAACAATATAAATGTAACCTTCTACTACAGGCTCACCGTCTCGTTTTGGAATTACTTTAATTTTATTAATTTGCTGCCCGTCTTCATTAAAAAAACTTCCTTCAATCTTAAATTTATAATAGGCAAAAGCATTGTCATTAATGGGAGAAATCACATTGACTTGAAACTGAAAATAATTTTCATAGAAATCATAATCGACTGAAGCGGCGTTATTGAAACTAAAACCATTGTCTTTACCACTTACTTTAGAAGCGATAATGGTTTCTTTCATTTTATCTGGTTTCTGAAAATTTAGTTTTGAAACTGTTTCCGACAAATACAAAATTCCAGTTCGTGTTGAATCTATGGCACCATCAAAATCACCTACGTCCTGCCCCATTATTTTTTTAGGAGCATCTTTAATTCGTATTAATCCACGAGAATAGAAGTCGGCGTTGTATTTGGCTGTTTTTTCAGAATTTTCTTTTTTGGCAGCGATAGCATTTCTAATAATTTGTTTGGCTGGATCTTCTTGATTACTAATCACAACTTCATTTAGAGTCAGATTCTCTTCTTTTAATTTTAAGTCCAATTCATAAGGAAACACCTCAATAGTTACAGGTATTTTTCTGGTTTTAAAACCTAAATATTGAAAAACAACAGTATACTTTCCTGGTTTTTTGACATTCAATTCATAAAAACCTTTTTCGTTTGTGGTCGTCCCATTGTAGGTATTTTCGACTAAAACTGTTACTACGGGTAATGAAATATTGTTTTCATCTGTAACTAATCCTTTAATTTGTGAGAAACTAGGCATTGACAATAGTAAAGCAAGAAGAAATAGTATTCTTTTCATTATATAATTTTTCAATAAGACTGTGAAGTAAACAAAATGTTACTGGTTTATAAAAAAGATTGCAATCCCAATTCATAGCTTTTCAATCCAAAACCAATAATAATTCCTTTTGCATTTGGAGAAATAAAGGATTGATGGCGAAAAGTTTCGCGACAAAAAGTATTGGAAATATGCACTTCAATTACTGGTGTTTTGATCGATTTAATACAATCACCTATAGCAATGGACGTATGCGTATAAGCGCCTGCATTAAGAATAACGCCATCAAAGTTAAAACCAACTTCTTGCAACTTGTTAATAATTTCCCCTTCTACATTACTTTGAAAATAATTGATATCAAGACTTGGATATTTTGCCTGAAGGATTTTTAGATAGGTATCGAAATCTAAGTTTCCATATATTTCAGGCTCACGCTTTCCTAAAAGATTGAGATTTGGTCCGTTTATAATAATGATTTTCATATGAAGAATTTATGCCTTGGTAAAAGTAATTATTTAAAGGTATACATAAAAAAAATGTGAGAAAATTGTTAACAATTTTGTTGGAAACTTATCTTTTTCAACCTGATAAGAATACTTCTTCACAGTATCTTTAATCTAATTAATTTTAAAACTAAAAATTATGAAAAAATTAGTAGTACTAGCAGCATTATTAGCTTTTGGGTATTCTAATGCTCAAGATGCAAAATCCAGTGATAAAGGAGTAAGCTTTGGCGCTAAGGCAGGTTTAAATTTATCTATGTTAAGTGGCGGTGGTGACTCTGAAATAGGATTCCATATTGGAGGACTTGCAGAATTTAAATTTACTGATAAAATTAGTTTGCAACCAGAGTTAATGTTTTCTACTGAAGGAGGAAACAATGATTATAACGGCTCACTTGGAGGA
>JBDTNG010000034.1:0-6536 GCA_039933895.1 Flavobacterium sp.
TTGGCTTTACTTTCAAAACCATTGAAAACGATACTGATATTACTTAATTCACCTCTTTTATGCTTGTTATTTACTAGTGTCAACATATCTTTTTTAGTCACATTTTGTCTAACAACATACAGCGTTGCGTCGCAATATGGAGTCAATTCTAATGCATCTGAAACCAATCCAACCGGTGGCGTATCTAAAATAATATAGTCGTATTTCAATTTCAATTCTTCCAGCATTTCTTTCATGCTTTCTCCCATAATCAATTCCGCTGGATTAGGCGGTACTGGACCTGCAGAAATAAAATCAAGAAAAGGTATTGGTGTTTTTTGTGTAATTTCTTCTAGTGTTTTTTGTCCAATTAGATAATTCACCACTCCAATTGTATTTTCGATATGAAAATCTTGGAAAATTTTTGGCTTTCTTAAATCAAGTCCAACAATTACTGTTTTCTTTTCGCTCAAAGCAAAAACCGTAGCAATATTTATAGAACAAAATGTTTTTCCTTCACCACTTACCGAAGAGGTAATCATTAAAGTTTTTGAACCTGCCTGTTGCTTTTTATATAAGAACTGTAATGATGATCGAATGGCTCTAAAACTTTCTGCGAGTGATGATTTTGGTTTTTCGAATACGGATAAATTACTTTTAGTAAATTTTTTTCCAACAACCCCTAAAATTGGAATTTTAGTCATTTTGGTAATATCTTCCGTATTTTTAATGGTATTGTCTATTATAGTAACACCAAAAACCATTGCCAAAGGAAATAACAATCCTAAAAACAGTGCCAATACATAATTCACATTGGTTTTTGGACCTAACAATCCTCCACCTGTATCTTTAGCTGGATCTATAAATTGAATGTCTGATAAATTTGCGGCTCTTACAATATCTGCTTCACTTCGTTTTTCAAGAAATGAATTGTAAACGTTTTTATTTAAATCGTATTTTCTGTTGATTTTAACCAACTCTTGCTGTTGTTGTGGTAGTTTTTTAATAGTACTTTCTGCTAAACCAATTTTTTTATTGATTAATGCTAAATCAAATTGGATTGATGATTTTGCTGCTGATATATTTTCAAGTAATACTTTTTTAAGGGCATCCATTTGAGAATCAAAATCCTTAAATCTTTTATCATTTTTGACTGCATATGCCATTTGCGCACGTTCGGCAGACAGGTCTGTTAACTTTGAAACATTGGCCACAATATTAGGATCATCAATTCCTGCTACTGAAGGCGCTGGTAATTTAGAAAAATCGACACTGTTAATCAAATAGGTTTTTAGCGAATTATAATACGCCAACTTTCTATTGATACCATCTTTTTGTACATCTAAATCGGCAACCTGATCCGTGATTTTTTCTCCACCTAATTCAACTTCAAAAATATTCTTGTCTTTACTAAAGTCTTTTAATTCATTTTCAGTATTCTTCAGCTGACCTTCCATAGCCACCAAAGTACTGTCAATAAATGCAATTGTATTGGTTGCAAATTGATTTTTATCTTGCAATTGTCTATTCATTAGCACTTTAATTGTCCCGTTTAAATAGTCAACCATACGTGCTTTATTAGTTCCTTGCAAGTTAACATCCAAAATAGCACCACCTTTAGCATCTGTTGTAATGTCAATATTTTTATAAATATCCACTGTGCCATTAAAATCTGCAAATCGCACCATATGTGTAGAATTCACATAATAACCTGGATTGTTTGTTAATTCTAATTTCCAATGCAAAAATGGCAAATCTACTTGTTCACCAATTTTATATCGTTGTTTAAATTCTCCAACCTGAACGTTTGTATTGCTGGCAACTTCTGTAGTATAATTAAATAATGAGACGCTTGGTTCCTCAAAATTTATGGTCATTTCATATTCGTTTTGACTCAAAAATTTCAGATTAATTAACTGACCTTTAAGTTGCGGCAAATTTTTATTGACATTAACATAAAACGGAACTGCACCATAAGCATCTTCAATGTTGTATTTTCCCTGACGAAGATATTCAGTATAAAAACCCAATTGTTTAACTACCATTTCGTTGTGCGAACGTGATTTTATGGTCGTCATTAATGTTTGGACCTGATCTGAGGTACCTCCCCAGTTGAAAACCAAACTTGTATTTGAAGTAAAAAAAGGATTATTTTCTTCTTTGTAAGCAATTGTTGTGGAAACCCCATAAATTTTTTGCTTTCTTACATTGATTTGATAAGCAATAGTAAATGCAATAATTAAACTCACGAGAAACCAATTCCAATGCCCTAATATTTTTGTAAAAAAGGCCTTGAAATCGAAGTTATTTTGCGCCTCAAAAAATGAGAAATCTTTAGTATCAAGCATTATAAAAAATTATTTTTTTACCAATAAAATTGTTGTCACAAGTAAAGAAACTGCAGCTAAAATTGTTGTAATTGACTGCAATCCCGTGGTTCCTGTACCCCAAGATTTTTGCTTCAAAGGTTTAATATATATAAAATCGTTCGGTTGAACGTAATAATAGGGTGATTTTAACGCATCAACACTCGTTAAATCTAAAGTATGTATTTCAGTTCCGTGTGGATATTGTCTTACGATGACAATGTCTTTTCTATTTCCTGTAATGGTAATATCACCACAGTTAGCAATGGCTTCCAAAATAGTTACTTTATCCTGAAATAATGTTTTTGATCCGGGATCCCTAATTTCTCCATTTACGGTATAACGCAATCCAGCTAATTTAACTGATACAAAAATATCGGCAGCAGCATTAAAATATTCGTCTAACAATTGCTTTTCAACTTTAATTCTAACTTCATCAAGCGTCAATCCAATTACTGGAACTTCGCCCAAAACCGGAATTCTAATATTTCCATGATCATCTACTGAAAAACCGTCAAAATACAGCGCATCTGAAGAACTAGCCATATCACTATTCAATGATGGACTAAACATGGCAACGAGTTTTTGATCCAAAGCTTTAATTCTTATGCTCAAAACGTCTGTAACCTGTACTCTATATGGCTTTAAGGAAACTGCCTCAACTGAAGCTTGTTGGTCTGGTGATTCATTCTTTTGCAAATAAATCAAATCCTTATTTGGAATACAAGAAGTAAAGAAAATAAGGACTACAAAACCAAGAAAACTATATATTTTATTCATATTTTAAAGACAATTTTGGAAAACAAATATAGTTTATCATTTGCAAAAATAAAACCTTAAATCCATTTAATTCAATTAATTATTTTTGAAGGAATTTTCAAATGGAATTCTATTTATGATACTTCTGCCCAAAGTAACTTCATCTGCATATTCCAGTTCATCACCAACCGAAATTCCTCTGGCAATGGAAGAAGTTGTAACACCTAAATCTTTGATTTGCTTATAAATGTAAAAATTAGTCGTATCTCCTTCCATTGTTGAGCTTAACGCAAAAATGACCTCACTTACATTCCCTAATTTCACTTTTTCAACCAATGTCACGATGTTTAACTGACTCGGACCAATACCATCAATTGGCGATATTTTACCTCCTAGAACGTGATAAATACCTTTAAATTGTCCCGTGTTTTCTATAGCCATAACATCGCGAACATCTTCGACAATACAAACAATCTCGTGATTTCTTTTCGGATTGGAACATATTTCACAAATATCTACATCTGAAATATTGTGACAACTCTTACAAAACTTAATTTCTTCCCTCATTGTAGTCAACGACTGCGCTAAGAAATCGGTTTGTTCTTTCGGCTGTTTGAGCAAATGTAAAACCAATCGCAAGGCTGTTCTTTTACCAATTCCTGGTAATTGAGCCATTTCGTTTACTGCTTTTTCTAATAATTTTGATGAAAATTCCATGGTACAAAAATAGTCAATTTGAAAATTAGAAATTTTGAATTTTTGAAGATTATTTATGTAATTTGGCACAACTAAAATTCATCACTAATGACGCCATTCGCTATCTTATCTCTTATTGTTGTTTATTTCGGCTTATTATTCTTTATTTCTCATGTTGTCAGCAAAAAAAACAGTGGAAATGATGCTTTTTTTAAAGCCAATAAAAACTCTAAATGGTACCTGGTAGCTTTTGGAATGATTGGAACAGCGCTTTCGGGCGTGACATTTATTTCTGTTCCTGGCGAAGTAGGCAACCCAGAACTACAATTCAAGTACTTCCAATTTATCTTAGGAAATGCAATTGGGTTTATCATTATTGCCAAAGTATTGCTTCCCTTATATTACCGAATGAATCTGACTTCAATTTACGGTTATATCGAACAACGATTGGGTGTTGTAAGTTATAAAACAGCAGCCACCATCTTTTTAATTAGCCGTACAATTGGCTCTGCTTTCCGATTGTATTTAGTTGTGATTGTCTTACAGCGTTATGTTTTTGATTACTATGGAATTCCGTTTACATTTACCGTATTAATATCATTGCTGTTAATTTTCGCTTATACATATCGCGGTGGACTAAAAACAATTATCATCACCGATACTTTACAAACATTTTTCTTAGTCTCATCAGTATTTTTGACGATATTTTTCATTTGCCGAAGTTTAGATTTAAACGTTATTCAATCGTTTGAAGCGGTAAAAAACAGCAACTATTCTAAAGTTTTCTTTTTTGAAGATTACTTAAAAGGGAATTATTTCTGGAAACAGATTTTAGGTGGAATATTTGTAACCATCGCTATGGTAGGATTAGATCAGGATTTGATGCAGAAGAACCTAAGTTGTAAAAACATTGGAGAAGCACAAAAGAACATGTTCACTTTTACAGGAATTTTTGTGATTATCAATATTTTCTTCTTGAGCGTTGGTGCCTTACTTTATATGTTTGCTGAGAAAAACGGAATTCAGGTTCCAATGGTCGATGGTGTTACGAGAACCGATTTCTTATTCCCTGAAATTGCTTTAAAATCATTAGGTTTAATTCCTGCTGTTGTTTTCTTACTAGGGTTAACAGCGGCAACTTTTGCTACAACCGATTCGGCTCTAACTGCATTAACAACTTCTTTTTGTGTCGATTTCCTTGGAATGGATAAAGAAGAAAACCAAAACAAACCCAACATTGTAAGAACCCGTCATTTGGTTCACATCGGATTTTCAGGTTTAATGTTTTTAGTAATTGTAATTTTCAATTCATTCAATGATGCCTCTGTAGTGAAGATGATTTTCAAAATTGCTTCTTATACCTACGGACCGCTTTTAGGATTGTATTGCTTCGGATTGTTTGTGAAATCGAAAACCGTAAACGACAAACTAGTGCCTTTTATCTGTTTGATCTCACCAGCAATTTGTTTTTTGATTTCAACATATTCCAAAGAATTACTTGGAAATTACGTCATTGACAATGAACTTATCATCGTTAACGGATTGATTACCTTTTTGGGATTATTGTTAATTAGTAAACCCGCAACAAAAGAAACGAGCTTTTAATTATTTTGAAGAAAAAATAAAAAATGTCCCAATTATTTTGGGACATTTTTTTAAAGAAGAAAAGAAAAATAATATTTACCCTAATATTGATTAGTGGTCAATAAAACCAAAGTACATGCTACTTCGACTTTAATTCCATTGGCTTTTAGCAACTGATAGAATTCAGGATTTTCAGTTCCAGGATTGAAAATAACACGTTTTGGTTTCGTTTCTATGATATAATTATAGTAATCTTTCTGACGTTGTGGATTCAAATACATAGTAACAGTATGAATACTCGCTAATGGGATTTGTTTAGTTCTGATATTAACACCTGCCACTTCACCTGTGTTTTGTCCAATAGCAATTACCGAATGGCCTTTTTCAACTAATTGGGTAATGGCCAAAAAGGCATAACGGTCTGGTTTTATCGAAGCACCAAGTACTAAAGTTTTTTTATTGTTCATTGTATTTTTTTTTACAAAAATACTCAAAATTGTGGCTTTTAGGAAAAATCTATATCTTTATAAATTAATGATAATTTGCTAACACCTTTTTTGGTCTCGCAAATTACTTTTACTAAAAACCCATGGAACTATTTATTTATCTTTTTTTCGCCTTATTCTCCGTATTAAACCCAATTGGAACAGTACCTATTTTTGTTGGATTAACACAACACGATGACTTAAAAGAACGTTCTCGTATTTCTCTTTGGACTTCAGTAAACGTATCTATAATATTACTTATTGCTTTCTTTATTGGGCAATATGTTCTTTCTTTTTTCGGGATCACAATTAATGCCTTAAGAATTACTGGTGGTATTATTATTGCCAGCTCAGGATTTTCTTTACTTTCAGGTAAATTCAGTAAGAAAAAAGGAATCAATAAAAAAGTACAAACTGATATACAAAGTCGTAACGATATTGCGCTTACACCGTTGGCTATGCCTATGCTTGCAGGTCCCGGATCTATTTCCTTATTAATTGCCTTTTATCAGGAGCACCATGCCACAGAAGATATGATTGCTTCATCTTTGGCTATCATTACTGTATCATTAGCTATTTATATAGTACTTAGAAGTGCGCATTATCTTTCAAAAATACTAGGAGCCTCGGGAATTATTGCCATTTCAAGAATTGTAGGCTTTCTGAC
>JBDTNG010000035.1:0-14247 GCA_039933895.1 Flavobacterium sp.
GATGAAAAAGGAACAAGACTTTCTGTAAGTCATGATTTTTGGGGTACATGGATTTCTTATATCGGATACTTCTTTTTGTATTTCGGAATGTTAGCGATTTTGTTTACCAAGCATTCAAGATTTGGTGCTTTGAAAGTCAAATTGGATAAAGTAAGAGCTAAAAAATCAAAATTGATGACCATTTTGATCTTATTTTTCACGATTTCAGGTTTTTCTCAGGGCCATGTAAGACCTACAGAGAAACAAGTTGATTCGTTAATTGCAAAATACACGGTTAGTGAAGAACATGCTGCAAAGTTTGGCCGATTAATTATCCAGGATGAAGGAGGTCGAATGAAGCCTATAAATACTTTCTCTTCAGAATTATTACGTAAAGTAAGTAAAAGCGAAACATATAAGAACATGAATGCTGATCAGGTGTTTATTTCGATGACGCAGTTTCCTGAAATTTGGTACCAAGTGCCTTTGATTTATTTAAAACGCGGAAATGATAGTATTAGAAGTTTAATTGGGATTGATAAAGAAGCGAAATATGCTAAATTAATTGATTTCTTCGATGAGAGAGGTAATTATAAATTAGGTAAACAATTAGATGAAGCATATAAAGATGCAGAACAAAATCAGTTTCAAAAAGATTTTATCGAAGTCAATAAAAATGTAAATTTATTGTATTCGGCATTAAGTGGTCAGATTTTAAAAGTTTTTCCAATTCCTAATGATAAAGGTAATAAATGGGTTTCTGCCCTTGAAGTGGAACATCCCACGCATACTGTTCTAGATACTGTTAAAAATATTATGCCTTTTTATCTGAATTCTCTAGATAAAGCAGCTACTACAAACAAATATGAACTGTCTAACAGTTTGGTAGAAGGGATGGAAAAATACCAAATAAAATATGGTGCGGCAGTACGTCCTTCATCTGAAAAAATAGATTCTGAAATCTTATACAATAAATACGATATTTTCAAAAAACTCTTTTCATGGTATATGTATGCTGGAGTTTTAATGTTTGTATTTGTTATCATTAATATTTTTAATAAAAGAAAATGGGTTAATTTTAGTGTGAAAGCTTTTCATGTAATTATAGGGTTGTTATTTCTTTTACACACTTTAGGTTTAATTGCCAGAGCTTATATTTCTGGACATGCACCTTGGAGTAATGCTTACGAATCAATGATTTATGTGGGCTGGTCTATCATGTTTTTTGGATTGGTTTTTGGTCGAAAATCGCAATTAACAGTAGCTTCAACAGCTTTTGTAGCTTCTATGATTCTAATGATTGCCCATTGGAACTGGTTGGATCCTGCAGTGGCTAATTTACAGCCTGTTCTTAATTCGTATTGGTTGATGATTCACGTAGCTGTTATTGTAGCGAGTTACGGGCCATTTGCATTAGCAGCTATTTTAGGTTTAGTGGCAATGTTGTTAATGCTTTTCACTACAAAAGAGAATAAGAAATTAATGGATTTGAATATCAAAGAGATTACATATATTAACGAAATGGCTCTGACAGTTGGTTTGGTCATGTTAACCATAGGAAATTTCCTTGGAGGGCAATGGGCAAATGAAAGTTGGGGACGTTATTGGGGATGGGATCCAAAGGAAACTTGGGCATTAATCAGTATTATGGTTTATGCGTTTGTAATTCACATGAGATTTGTTCCTGCATTGCGCGGAAAGTTTATTTATAATTTTATGAGTGTTTTGGCGTTCGCTTCTATCTTAATGACCTATTTTGGGGTTAATTTTCATTTAAGTGGTTTACATTCATATGCTTCAGGAGAGAGGCAAAATGTTAAAATATACATTTACATATTAATTTGTTTTGCTATCTTTTCAATTATTGTCTACATTAGACAAAAAATTACCCAAAATTTAACCGAAAAAAAGTAATTATGAAAAAAATTTTACTCATTCTTTCACTAATTTCATTAGTTAGTTGTAAAAATCAGGAAGACAATTTGAAGAATCAAGCAGTCAATTCTGAAAAAATAAAAACAAATATGGCAGGAGAAACAATTTATCAGTTTAAGGTGAAAGACATCGAAGGAAAAGAATTCGATTTTGCATCACTTAAAGGAAAAAAAGTATTAATTGTCAATACAGCTTCAAAATGTGGATTAACACCTCAATACGAACAGTTGGAACAATTGTATGATGAATTTAAAGGAAATAATTTTGTAATTATTGGTTTTCCAGCTAATAATTTTGGAGAGCAAGAACCAGGAACGAATGCTGAAATTGCTACTTTTTGTTCTAAAAATTACGGTGTTACTTTTCCAATGATGGAAAAAATTTCTGTGAAAGGGGATGACATGGCTCCATTGTATAAATTCTTAACACAAAAATCATTAAATGGATTAGAAGATAACAGTGTTTCTTGGAATTTTCAAAAATACCTAATTAATGAAAGTGGTCATTTAGATAAAATCGTTCCACCACAAATCGTTCCTATTGATGAAGCGGTAATCAATTGGATTAATCCATAATAAAATAACTTCACAAATTATATAAATGCACTATACCTTTATTGGTATAGTGCATTTATTTTTTGCCATAATACATCATCAAAATCGGAAAGCGCAAGATTTGAATTGTCTGCTGCATCACCCATTCTAATGACTACCATTTTTTTACTTGGAATGACATAAATTTTCTGATCGTTTTTCCCTAGAGCCATAAACATGTCATTAGCTCCCGATGGAATAATACTTCCTGGAAATTGAAGTTGACTTTGTGGTAAGTGATAACTTGATTTGCCATTTAGCCACCATAAATAACCATATGATTGATTAATACTTTGCGAAGTTGTCGTTGCTTCTGCGAAATAATTTTCATTCAGAATCTGTTCAGAATTCCATTTTCCTTTGTTAAGAATAAACAAACCAAAACGTGCCATACTTCTAGTAGTGCTGCTGTACACAGAATTGAAGCCACTTTGGGACCAAAACCCGTCCATGCCAATTTTGTCTCTTAATTTAGCATTAAAATACCCAGAAAAGCCTCCGTATGTTGATGGAACAGCCGCAGCTATGACATCCTGAAGTTTTACATACACATTATGATAAGCCCATCTTGTTCCGGCATCGGCAGTATATTGAAGATTTGCTGCAGCAACATCGTCACCTAAGGCATCATTTAGGCCTGAAGTCATGGTCAGTAAATGTTTGTTGGTGATTAAATTTTCTTTTACCAATGGCTCACTGGTCCATCCGGTTCCTATATAATCTGATACTTTATTATTGATATTTAAATAATTTTCCTGTTGTGCAATTCCTGTAACAGTTGAGGTTAATGTTTTTCCAGCACTTGCCCAGTACCAATTGGTTGTTGCAGAATGTCCGTTGAAATAATATTCCATCACAATACGACCATTCACTAATATCATAAATGATTTTGAATGCTTTAAAGTTAAATAATCCAAAAGAGGTTGCACAGCAGTTGGATGCCAATTTAAAGATTCTAAAGTTTTATTGTCCCAAGTTGAACTTCCGTTAGGAGGGAAGTACATGGTTTCTTCAGGAGTAATAGGTGTTGATGGAGCTGCATTATCTGAACTGCAACTCGTAAATATTACAAAACTTAAGGCTAAAAAGAATAATGGTTTCATACAAGTTTGGTTTATAACTCAAATTTAGACAATATTATTTCAAAAAGGTTTAATGGATTATTCCTATTTTTGCTAAATGAAAAAGTTACTAGTTTTATTTATAGGCTTGACAGTGTTTTCAAGCTGCACTCCAAAAGTTGATGTTTCCAAAATTGATGCCTTAAATGGATATTGGCAAATTAATAAAGCCGTGAATGCCGACGATGATAAAAAGGAATATCCTGTGAATGAGGTTTACGATTATTACGATATAAAAGATAAAGCTGGGTTTCATAAGAAAGTAACTTGGCAACCAGATGGTACTTTTTTAGTCAATAATTTGCAGGATAAAATAAAAGTCATTGTTGAAAAAGAAAAAGTGTTCATCGAATTTTCTTCAGAATATGGAAAATATTCAGAAGAATTAGAGTCAATTTCAAACAATGAAATGGTTTTAGTCGCTAAAGATCAAACAAAGTTTTATTATAAAAAAGTGGTTTTAGAAACAACTAAATAAAATGGCAAAACGTAAAAATAATGAAAGCGCCATTGGTGATATTCTCAATGAAATTATCCAATCAAATAAACTTGAATCTGGCTTAAATCAGATTTCGGTAATTGATGCATGGAAAAATTTAATGGGCAACGGCGTTAATAATTATACAAGAAATGTAGCGCTTCGAAACGGAATTTTATACGTCGAATTAACTTCAGCAGTTTTACGAGAAGAATTGAGTTACGGAAAAGATAAAATCATCAAAATGATCAACGAAGAACTCGGAAAGGAAGTCGTCAAAGAAGTAATCCTGAGATAACCTAACTGTATTTTTCCATTAATGATTGTACTACTTTATCAGTTGCTTCATTGCGTAGTTTTCTTTCCAATTTTTTAGGAGGAACAACACGTTCGGCGCAATCAACCATAGCGCATGATTCGCAAGTTACACCCACTCTTTGTTTTTTTATTTCAGGATTATTCAGGAATTGTATTTTGCCTTGTGAATGAGGTGAAATCATAATTCCTAAAGCAATGCTTCTGTAATAACCGCTTCTAAAAGGATCTTTTGTGGCCGATGAAATCACAAAATATTCATTATCAGTATGATTATAACTGGAGATTTGTGATTCAAATAAATGGTTTTCTTTTGATGTTGGTATTGCCTGTAATGTTTTTATCGAAATCCATCTTCGACAATAATGCTCGTTGCTTTCATTTCCATGAGGTTCGAGCAAGTTGGTGATATGCAATTCTTTTGTCAGTTGAAATTCATTTCGCTCGGGTTTGTAATTAAACCTCAAAAAGAAGATGTTTTTCAGATTGAAATCTTTCGGTAAGATATTGGTAAGACGCTGGTAAAAAGTTTCCGGTGAATCGGTAAATTTTGCGATAAGCGCTTTGAAATTTTTAGGGTCAAAGGATTTTAATTCAAAAATGGATTTCAATTCTTTTACCAATTCTTTTCTTGGAATCAATAATGCTCCTGCAAAATAGGAAGCGAAGAAGTTGTTTAAAACCTGGTCAAAACTCTCAAACTTGATCCAAGAAAAAGTATATAATCTGTCTGTTATTTCTAAATAATTATATGCTATTTCTTTAGCATAAATAAACATGCGCTGTGAATTATCTGCTTCTTTGGAAATTAATAATGTTTTCGATTTCTGCACAAAAACAGAACGTAAGTAAATAAGTTCTTTGTGGGTTGTTAACTCCTCGTTGTTAATAGTATATCCATATTCTTCAATCAGAATTTCCTCTAAATCTTCAGTCTTTAATTTTTTGGATAAATCGATAGAATACGCTTTCGCGAATTTCTCTACCTGAAGTTCCAGATCTTCGAAATAGTTATTATGGGCTTCTTGATATGATCGTAAAGCCGCTAAGAAAAAACTTTCTCGGGTTAAATTATAATGCTTGGCAATTTCAAATAATGTACTGATGAAAGCATTTACTTTCAGTGGAGCTTCGGCAATGATGTCAATCAGATTGCTCTCTTTTATTCCAAAAATTTCCAAAGGAATCTCTTTCAAAATTCTTGATTGGAGAATTTCACCTATTGGCGCTAAGTTTTTGTCCAATTTAAGCGAAACCATTTGGTCATAAGTGGCATCGAGTGCTTCGGCAAGAATGATAATTTTGTCGCGTTTCGGATATTTTTTCCCTTTTTCGATTTCATTCAAATACGATTTTGAAAGGCCTGTAATTTTAGCCAGTCCAAATAAAGAAAGATTTTTTTCGGCTCTAATCTGTTTCAATTTTAAGCCAAAAATCAATCTGATGTATTCTTCTTCTATCATTTTATGGGTATTTTTTTGTTTCTACAGGAATCTATATTTTTTCTGAATTCTGCTTAAACAGTGCTTTTTCTGATAATACAAATATAGGATAAAATTTCAAATACAGTTCGTTGTAAAAATATTTATTAAATTTAGCGAACGTTCGCTTGTTTTGTTTTTTTATTTTTTATAAGTTTGCTCCATCAAAAAACAAATTTTATGGAAACAATAGAAAAAAATGCAGTTCAGGTTCAGAATAAAGTAGATGTTGAAAAAATAGTAACTCCAGAAGCTTTAGTATTTCTTCAGGAATTGCATTTAAATTTCAACCATAAAAGAATTGAGTTGCTTGAAAAAAGAGAGAAGCTCCAAGCAGAATTTGATAAAGGAATTTTGCCAGTTTTTCCAAAAGAAACCGAAGAAATTAGAAGTTCTGACTGGACTGCTGCTCCAATTCCAGAAGCGCTTCTAGACCGAAGGGTAGAAATTACTGGTCCTGTAGACCGAAAAATGGTCATCAACGCATTAAATTCTGGTGCAAAAACATTCATGGCTGATTTTGAAGACAGCTGTTCTCCAACATGGAGCAATTTAGTGGAAGGTCAGCAAAACTTGAAAGATGCCATAAATGGTACTATTTCTCTAGAGCAAAACGGAAAAAAATACCAATTGAACGATACTGTTGCAACACTGCTCGTAAGACCAAGAGGTTTGCATTTGGAAGAAAGAAATATCAAACTTGGAAGTGAAAATTTTTCTGGGTCATTGGTTGATTTCGGATTATTTTTCTTCCATAACATTGAAGCATTGCGTAATCAGAATAAAAGCACTTATTTCTATTTGCCAAAATTGGAACATTATCTTGAAGCCAGATGGTGGAATGAAGTTTTTGAATTTACGCAAGACTATTTCAAAATACCGCAAGGAACCATTAAAGTAACTGTTTTAATTGAAACTATAACGGCAAGTTTTCAATTGGACGAAATCATTTTCGAACTTAAAAATCACATCGCAGGCTTAAACTGCGGTCGTTGGGATTATATATTTTCATACATCAAAAAATTAAAAAACCATGCTGGTTTTATGGTGCCAGATAGAGATCAGGTGACAATGACCAGTCCGTTTATGAGTGCTTACTCGCTAAGGGTAATTCAAGTTTGCCACAAAAGAAATATTTTGGCAATAGGAGGAATGGCTGCTCAAATTCCAATTAAAAATGATGATTCAGCGAATCAAATCGCTCTTGATAAAGTAAAAGCAGATAAAGAACGTGAAGTAAAAAACGGTCATGATGGTACTTGGGTAGCACATCCTGGATTGGTTCCATTAGCGATGAAAGTTTTTAATGAAAATATGCCGACAAAAAATCAGGTTCATATTAAAAGAGAGGAACTAACTATAACTGAAGCACAATTATTGGAACTGCCTAAAGGAACAATTACCGAAAATGGAATTAGAAAAAATATTAATGTAGGTATTTTATATGTTGAATCCTGGTTAATGGGAGCTGGTGCTGCTGCTATTTATAATTTGATGGAAGATGCTGCTACCGCCGAAATTTCAAAAGCGCAATTGTGGTTGTGGCTGAAAAAAGAGGTGATTTTAGAAAATGGAATAAAATGCACAAAACCTTTTTATGAAACTGTAATCATTGAAGAGCTGGCAAAAATTAAAGAATATGTTGGCACTAACAGATTTGAATCCGGGAAGTTTAAATTGGCAACCGAATTATTTTCTACCATGATTTTCAATGAAACATTAGATGAATTTCTAACATTAGAATCTTATAAATACATATAAAAAAACTGCTGAATGCTGGAACATTCAACAGTTTAAATCAATAATTAATTTAATAACTATCAAATTCAACACAAATTTATGAAAACGGAAGAAAGAATTCAACAATTAATTGCAGATTGGACAACTAACCCTAGATGGAAAGGTGTTGAAAGACCGTATACTGCTGAAGAAGTAGTAAAATTACAAGGATCATACCGTATCGAACACAGTATTGCAAAATTAGGTGCTGATACTTTATGGAGAAAATTAAATAATCAAGACTGGATTGCTGGATTAGGTGCATTAACAGGAAATCAAGCAATTCAAGAAGTAGAAGCTGGTTTAGAAGCTATCTATTTAAGTGGATGGCAAGTTGCCGCCGATGCAAACGTAGCTGGTGAAATGTATCCTGACCAATCTTTATATCCTGCTAATAGTGTTCCGCTAGTAGTAAAACGTATCAACAATGCATTATTGCGTGCTGATCAAATTCAAGTGGTAAATGGAACTACTGATAAAAAAGAATATTTAGTACCAATCGTTGCTGATGCAGAAGCTGGTTTTGGAGGTAATCTAAATGCTTTTGAATTAATGAAATCAATGATTGAATCTGGTGCTGCAGGTGTTCACTTTGAAGATCAATTAAGTTCAGCTAAAAAATGCGGGCACTTAGGTGGAAAAGTTTTGGTTCCTACGCAAGAAGCGATCAATAAATTGGTTGCTGCAAGATTAGCTACTGATGTCATGGGAGTTTCTACTCTTATCATTGCAAGAACTGATGCTGATGCTGCAAACTTATTAACTAGCGATATCGATCCAAGAGATGCTAAATTTATCACTGGAGAGAAAACCAGCGAAGGTTTTTATCATGTAAATTGCGGTATAGAGCAAGGAATTGACAGAGGATTGAGTTATGCTCCTTTTGCCGACTTAATTTGGATGGAAACAAGTAATCCGGATTTAGGATATGCAAAACAATTTGCTGATGCAATCCACAAAGAATTTCCAGGAAAAATGTTGGCTTACAACTGTTCCCCATCATTCAACTGGGCTGCAAAATTATCTGTTGCTGAAATGGAAACTTTCAGAGAGGATTTAGCGGATATGGGATACAAATTCCAATTCATCACTTTAGCTGGATTCCACGCATTAAACACAAGCATGTTTGAATTGTCTAAAGCATACAAAGAAAGAGGTATGGCTGGATATTCTGAATTACAGGAAAGAGAGTTTGCTTTACAAAAGCACGGATTTAAAGCAGTAAAACACCAAGGTTTTGTAGGAACTACCTATTTTGATGCAGTACAAAACACTGTAACAACAGGAATGTCTTCTACAACTGCGATGAAAGATTCTACAGAAGCTGCTCAGTTTTAAAAGAATAGTTTTCAACTTACTATAAAATAAAAACCACTTCAATCGAAGTGGTTTTTTTTATGTCTAAACAATATACTGTTTATTAGAATTGCTCTCTTCCAGCAAAGTGGAAAGCGCTTTCAATAGCAGCATTTTCATCGCTATCTGAACCGTGAACCGCATTTTCTCCAATAGAAGTAGCGTATTTTTTACGGATAGTTCCTTCAGCAGCATCCGCAGGATTTGTAGCTCCAATTAAAGTTCTGAAATCTTCAATAGCATTGTCTTTTTCTAAAATAGCAGCAACAATAGGTCCTCTTGACATAAATTCTACTAATTCTCCGTAAAAAGGTCTTGAAGCGTGTACTGCATAAAATTTTTGAGCATCAGCTACAGTCAATTGTGTCAATTTCAATGATACAATTTTAAAACCTGCCTCAGTAATCATGTTAATAATTCCACCGATGTGTCCGTTTTCAACACCATCAGGCTTAATCATTGTGAATGTTCTATTCGTTGCCATTTTTGTTTTTTTTAATTTGGGTGCAAAAGTAAGCTTTTTTATAAAAAATCAAGTCTACTTTATGTAATATATTTTAGTTAATGGTTCTAGCCAATCTGAATCCGTAAAATTCGTTTGTTTTTTCCGGAGGTGTACTAATTCTGTTGGCTGTTCGTAAGTAATTTTCTTGACTATCCCATGAACCACCACGAACCGATTTTCTATCTCCTCTAATAGGTCCTTTGGGATTATTTCCATCTTCTGTTTTGTAATAATCTTTATTATACCAATCCGAACACCATTCCCAAACATTTCCATTCAAATCATAGATTCCTAGTTCATTAGGTAATTTTGTTCCAACAGCGTGTGGTCTTTTATCACTGTTTTTAATAAACCATGAAATTTCATTCGAATCATTTGCTCCCGAAAAAACAAATCCTTTTGATTTTTTTCCGCCTTTTGCAGCAAATTCCCATTCTGCTTCTGTAGGAAGACGATATCCGTTTGCTGTAAAATCACAAGCATAATTTGGTCCCGCAATACTATAAGCTGGTTTCAAACCATCTAGTTTGCTTAACCAGTTGCAATAATCTGCAGCGTCATACCAAGTAATATTAGTTATTGGAAGATTGTCATTCCAACCCCAAACTGGTTTAAGTGGCAATTTTTTCTTTGTTTTTTTGCAATAATCTTTCCATTCCCAAACGGTAACTTCCAGTTTATTTATTTCAAAACTATTAACTTTAACTTCATGCTGTTTTTGCTCATCATTTTCAGCAATCTTATTATCATCTCTGGATCCCATCATAAATGTTCCACCATCAATTTTTATCATTTCCAGTAATGGATTTTTAGAAGAAAAGGACAATAAAAATACTGCGATTATTGAAATTACAGTTACTAAGTATTTTTTATTCATAATTATTAAATTGTTATTAAAACGTCGATTCTGACGGCAAAAATAGAATTATTTTCAGTAAAAACAACATTTTTTAATTAATATGGCATTAAAATCGACGAAATCTAAGTTTTAATCGTTGAAAAGCACTCTAAAAGTGGTTTTAGTTCTTCTATTAGTTTTTTGATAAGGAAATTTCCTGCTTCTAAATAAAATTCTGAAAAATTAGATTTTCGTTCCTGTAAACTTTCATTGGGAAACAGTTCGCTTTGTAGAGACACAATTCTTTCTAATTCTTCTTGAAATTTTCTTTTTTGAGCTTTCAATAATCGTTTTTCCAGATTTTCTAATCCTTTTATTTGTTTTGCCTTTTGAGCAAAGACAGCTCCTGTAAACGATTTATCTGTTTGTAAGGCTATTTTTTCTAAAGCTTCAAATTGCTGTTCCAAATGAATTTTCTGAGCAGATAAATCAATTGGAATTGAAGATAATTGTCTGGTTTTGAGTGTGATTAATTCCTGCTGATTCAAAAATAATTCACTCCAGTTTAAATCAAGTTTTCCGATTTTGGTTTGCTGTTTTTCCGAAAATAATACCACCGAATTTCGAATCAATAAGGATGGAAATGTAACACCATGAAAATCAAACACCGATTTCAATTCTAACCAATAAGCAATTTCACCACCACCACCAATGTAAGATAAATTAGGCAATATGACTTCTTGGTACAATGGTCGCAAAATCACATTCGGGCTGAATTTTTCAGGATTAGATGCTAATATTGCAAGAATTTCAATTTCGGTAAAAGTAATTGGGGTATTATTCACATTATACATCCCGTTTTCGAAAACAATGCGTTCTCGTAAATCGTCTTCGATATAAAACAAATTAATCTCCCTAGGGTTCACCTGAATATTATAGTCTTTTAATTTTTCAATACTTTCAAGAACCAATTTGTTTGAACTTTGGTGTAATAATTCGTCTTTGATGTATGGAGAAAATAGTTTTTTTAATTCCTTCGAATCGCCATCAATAATCACCAAACCGTAGTCTTTAAACAATTCATTGGCCAAATAACGTGTGGCTTCTGCTAAATTTGAATGTTTTAAATAAGCTTCCTGAAATAACTTTTTAAGTGCTTCTGCATTTTTTCCTGATCCTAATTCTGATGAAAACTCTTCAAAAATGCCGTCTAATCCTTCTGTAGATAATCGCCCAACAGGCCCTTTACTATACTTATTCCACTGAATCTTTTTTTCTTTAAATGTAAAATGATTTATCTCTTCAAAATCATGATCTTCGGTTGCCATCCAATAAACAGGCACAAATTCATGTTCTGGATAAGTCATTTTTAACTCCTTACACAAATTAATGGTCGTAATAATTTTGTATAAAAAATACAACGGGCCGGTAAATAAATTCAATTGATGCCCAGTAGTAACGGTAAAAGTTTTTGGATAAAGTAAAGCTTGTAAGTTTTTTTGAGTCAGAGGTGAAATGTCAAACCCTTCATATTGATTTTCCAATTCAGAAACCAACACTTCTCTTTTCTCATTTCCATTAAAATTTTCCGTTTTCTCCGCTATTTGTTTTTTGAAGTTTTCAATTTTCGGAAAATGATGATACAACTGCTTTAGTTCCTGTTTTTCATCTAAATAATCTACAATAAGTTTAGAAAAATAACCTGATTTTTGATAGCTAATACAGTCAGTTGGCATAATTGTGATTTTAATTTGGAAGATGTAAATTTAAGGAAAATATAGACTAAAAACTGAGTTTAACAATTGCTTATGATTTGAAATTTTATTATTTATAAAACACTAAATTACAGTCAATTACGATTTATTTTTAAAAAAAGTTTGCTTTTCGTTTGGTTATTAAAAAAATAAATCACAAAATTTGCTGCAGAAAATAATAATTTAACAAATTAACAACGAAGACAATGTTTAAATCAAACTTTACCTCTCAAAACATCACACCAGGATTAGATTCTGTTGTCATGTGTCTTCGCGGCTTTTCTCAATCATAGCAAATCAAATTTAGATATATGAACAAGCCCGAAGGAAACTAACTTTCGGGCTTTTTTTATTCTAGACACTTCAAAATCTTCCCGAAAACAAGCACTCAATTTATCTGTTGCAGATAAAATGTTTGTCAAAATCACTATTGCCGTTTACCAAAAATGAACTTCAATATTGGTTTTGAAAAGAATTTCAACACTAAAAATCAAATGGGAAATAAATTATCCGGAAAAGACCTGATTAAGATCGGTTTTCCGAAAAACAATAGTATCAATATTGCTCTAGGGCAAATAAACAGATACAGAAAACGAGAAAAAAAAGAAAGCATATTAACCGAAGCCAAAGAAGTTTTACTGTCACCTGAAAAATTCACAGGACACGGAACTTGGGGTAAAGTCGCCGAAGGATTAGTTAATCCGGTACAAGTACGAATGCATCAGCTCAATAATACTAGAGCACCATTTTCCATATTTGGAGAAAACGAAATTGATGAACAAGCAAAGTTTCAATTGTATGATGCTTTAAAATTGCCAATTTCAGTTGCTGGTGCTTTAATGCCAGATGCACACACAGGCTATGGTTTGCCAATTGGCGGAGTTTTGGCCACTGATAATGCCGTAATTCCATATGGAGTAGGTGTCGATATTGGTTGCCGAATGAGTTTGTCAATTTTCGATTTGCCAGCCTCTTTCTTTAAAGGGAAAGACCATCAATTAGAGGCTATTTTAAAAGACAATACGAAGTTTGGGATGTACGAAACCCATACCATAAAAGTGGATCATGAAGTATTCAGCCGTAGTGAGTTTCAAAACATTCCACTCTTAAAAAGTCTTCTGAGTAAAGCCTATAAACAAATGGGTACATCAGGTGGTGGAAATCATTTCGTCGAATTTGGAATCGCAAAAATTACCAATCCACTCAACGAATGGAAAATAGGAGTAGGCGAATATTTTGCTGTTTTATCACACAGTGGTTCAAGAGGGTTGGGCGCCAATATTGCGAAACATTATACGTATCTGGCAACAAAACAATGTCCGTTGCCTAAAAATGTACAGCATTTGGCTTGGCTCGATTTGAATACGCACGACGGACAAGAATACTGGCTGGCAATGAACCTTGCCGGGGATTATGCAAAAGCCTGCCATGATGATATTCATCGACGTATCGCGAAAGCGATTGGAAAACGTGTGGTTGTAACCATCGAAAACCACCACAATTTTGCATGGAAAGAAATGGTAAATGGTAAAGAAGCTATCGTACATCGGAAAGGTGCTACTCCTGCCAATGCCGGCGAATTGGGAGTTATTTCAGGGTCTATGACCGCGCCAGGATTTATTGTACAGGGTAAAGGCAATGCTGAAAGTTTAAACTCAGCTTCACATGGAGCTGGCCGACTTTTTTCTCGTAGAAAATGCAAGGAATCGTTTACACAAAGCGAGATTAAAAAAGTCCTGAAAGCAAACGATGTAACCTTAATTGGAGGTAATATAGACGAAGCTCCAATGGCATACAAAGACATTAATAAAGTAATGAGTAACCAAACGGAATTGGTCGATGTGTTAGGCACATTCACACCAAAAATCGTTAGAATGGACAGATAGTTATGGAAAAAATTATTCAAATAACATCAGGGAGAGGCCCAGCCGAATGTAGCTGGGTGGTAGCCCAGGTTCTCAAAGTTTTTCTAGAAGAAGCAAGTGAAAATAAAATAAAAACAACCTTGCTTCAAAGGGAAACAGGAATCGAAAACGGAACCGTAGAAACGGCAACTATTTTGTTGGAAAGCGATAATCTAAGTGAGTTTGCAAACTCATGGGTTGGAACCATT
>JBDTNG010000036.1:0-4895 GCA_039933895.1 Flavobacterium sp.
TTCAGTTGCTGCAGTTTGAACGAAGTAAGATCCTCCAACTTTAAAATACCAGCTTTCTTTTTTTTGAGCCTGTGGCTCTCCTTCAGTTTGTGCTACCATTGTCATAGAACAAACCATTAATCCTAATAAGAATATTTTTTTCATTATAATTTGGGGTTTTTTGAAGGCACAAACATAAAAAATTTGTCAGGTATTTCGAAGGGTTTTCCTATACAGAATGGAGTTTGCAACTACTTTATTATGCTTGCATAGTAAAAATCAGCTACTTACAAAAAAACTTTAACACTAAAATTTACAGAAAAATGCAAATCACAAACAATTAATGGTTGAAAAATTGCCGAAAGACTATTTATAGCTAGGAAATAACTTACCCTATCAGACATTAAAAGCATCTGATAGGATTGAAAAGGTTAAACAAATGAGTTTGTGAGAGTTTGCTTTTGAACTTAGAAACTAATTCAATTTAAAATTAATTTGCATTTTTTCCAATTCTAATAGCAGTTCTGTTGAAATTTTTATTTTCAATTTTCTACTATTCATTGTAATTCTATTTACAACTACGGTTTCCTCGACATCAGTAACAGGAACTGAGGCAGAATTTTCGGATTCAGCAATATCACCATTTTCGTCTAGAACAATTTCTTCTACTTCAATGGGAGCAGCTTCAATTTGACGCTTGATATTTTCCAGTTCCATCACTTCAAAAGTGACAGTGTTATCACCTTTATTCGATTGAAAAACATCATTTAATTTGGCAATCATTTCTTCTCGCAAATCTTTTATGTCTAAATGGATAATCAATTTTTTAGCAAAAGCAGACAGTACATCTTGCAAAGATTGAACCTGAATAAAATTAATTTGCGGATCTGATTTTTTGCCTGTTTCACGATTTACCCAGCCATCTTTTATATTAACCTTAATAAAAACGAAATGATTCTGACCTAGGAAATGTCTGAATTTTAAATATTCTTCATTAAAGATTCTAAACTCATAAGTTTCGTCATAACCTTCCAAAACAAATGTTGCCCAACCCTTTCCGTTCTTAGCCGTGCGATGTTGGACATTGGTCACAATTCCTCCAAAAGCAAGGTTCTTCCCGACATATTGCTCTAAACTTTTTAACGATTCGAGTTTGGTATTGCAGAAATATTTCATTTCAAATTTATAATCGTCGAGCGGATGGCCCGAAATATAAATTCCGACTACTTCCTTTTCTTTGGCAAGTTTTTCCATGGTGCTCCATTCTTCACAAGGAGGCACAACAGGTTCGGCAATTTGTACTTCAGAAGCATCACCAAACAAACTTACCTGTGATGAATTTTCATTTTCCTGAAATTTAGAACCATAACGCATGGCTTTTTCGAGGAAAGTAATATTATCACCATCGGTGAAAAAATATTGTGCGCGATGGGTATTTTCGAAGCAATCTAAACCACCTGCTAAAGCTAGGTTTTCGAAGGCTTTTTTGTTGGCTGCACGCAAATCAATACGTTTGGCCAAATCAAAAATAGATTTGTATTTTCCGTCTTTTCGACCTTCCACAATAGTATTTACGGCACCACCACCAACACCTTTTACTGCACCAATTCCGAAGCGAACCGCGTAATCTTCATTTACCGTAAATTTATAAAACGATTCATTGACATCTGGACCTAAAACATTCAATCCCATTCGTTTACATTCTTCCATAAAGAATGAAACCTGTTTGATATCACTCATATTATTAGAAAGCACGGCCGCCATATATTCAGCAGGGTAATTTGCTTTTAGATACGCTGTTTGATATGCAATCCAAGCATAACACGTAGAGTGTGATTTATTAAACGCGTACTCAGCAAAAGCTTCCCAGTCTTTCCAAATTTTCTCTAATTTGTCTTCAGCATGTCCTTTTGCGGCAGCTTGACTTACAAACTTAGGCTTCATTTTATCAAGGACATCACGTTGTTTTTTTCCCATTGCTTTTCGTAAAACGTCGGCATCACCTTTAGAGAAATCGGCTAATTTTTGGGACAAAAGCATTACCTGCTCTTGGTATACAGTAATTCCGTAAGTATCTTTCAATAAATCTTCGCAAGCTTCAAGATCATATTCTATAGGCTCTTCTCCATTTTTACGCTTGATAAAACTTGGAATATAAGCAATTGGTCCCGGACGATATAAAGCATTCATCGCAATCAAGTCATTGAAAACTGTAGGCTTCAATTCTTTCATGTATTTTTGCATTCCGGCACTTTCATACTGAAATATACCCACCGTTTCTCCTCGTTGGAACAACTCGAAAGTCTTCACATCATCGATAGGAAATGCATCAGGATCCAATACTTTTCCTGTTCTGTACTTGATTAATTTGACAGTATCTTTTATCAACGTTAGGGTCTTCAGTCCCAAGAAGTCCATTTTTAGCAATCCTGCACTTTCAGCAACAGAGTTGTCAAATTGGGTAACATATAAATCGGAATCCTTTGCGGTTGTAACCGGTACGAAGTTCGTGATATCACTAGGTGTAATAATCACACCACAAGCGTGAATTCCAGTATTTCTAAGGTTCCCTTCTAATATTTGCGCTTGCTGAATGGTTTCTCCACTTAGATCGGTTTCTTTGGAAAGAATAATTAGTTCTTTCATTCTATCGAAATCTTCCGGGCGTAAAACTTTTTTAATTTCGGCTTCAGAATCTTTCATAAAACGCGCCAAACTCCATTTACCCGGAAGCATTCCCGGTAAGAGTTTTGCGATTTTATCGGCTTCAAAAAGTGGCAAATCTAAAACCCTTGCGGTATCACGAATGGCTGATTTAGCAGCCATGGTACCATAGGTAATAATCTGTGCTACTTGTTTTGAACCATATTTCTCGATCACATAATCCATTACACGACTTCTGCCTTCGTCATCAAAATCGATATCAATATCGGGTAACGACACACGATCTGGATTTAGGAAACGCTCAAAAAGCAGGTTGTACATTAATGGGTCAATGTTGGTAATTCCCAAGCAATAAGCGACCACCGAACCTGCCGCAGAACCACGACCTGGACCAACGGAAACGTCCATTTTTCTTGCTTCCGTGATGAAATCCTGAACAATTAAGAAATACCCTGGATAACCTGAATTTTCAATGGTTAGTAATTCGAAATCAATACGTTCTTTGATTTCTTCGGTAATCTCTGTATAACGTCTTTTGGCACCTTCGTAGGTTAGAAAGTGTAAATATTTATTTTCTCCTCTTTTACCTTCATCAGTTTGGTCTTCTTCGACTAAAAATTCGTTAGGGATTTCAAATTTTGGAAGTAAAACATCTCTATAAAGGGAGTAAATTTCAATTTTATCAACAATTTCCTGTGTATTGATAATCGCTTCAGGCAAATCAGAGAAGGCTTTTTTCATTTCGGTATCCGACTTGAAATAGTATTCCTGATTAGGTAAACCAAAACGATAACCACGACCACGACCAATTGGCGTTGCCTGTTTTTCACCTTCTTTTACACACAATAAAATATCGTGGGCATTGGCATCTTCTTTGGAAATATAGAATGTATTGTTTGTTGCAATGAGTTTTACTTCATGCTTTTTGGCAAAAGAAATCAAGGTTTGGTTCACGCGATTTTCATCTTCCTGATTGTGGCGCATAAGTTCTATATAGAAATCGGCTCCGAACTGAGATTTCCACCAAATCAAAGCTTCTTCTGCTTGGTTTTCACCAATATTTAAAATTTTACTTGGGATTTCTCCGTAGAGATTTCCAGATAAAACAATGATGTCTTCTTTGTATTGTTCGATAACTTTTCTATCGATTCTTGGTACATAATAAAATCCTTCTGTGTAAGCAATGGAAGACATTTTGGCCAAATTATGATAGCCTTTTTTATTTTTTGCCAGAAAAACAACTTGGTAACCGTTGTCTTTTTTGGTCTTGTCTTTATGGTCGTCGCATACAAAAAATTCGCAACCTACAATAGGTTTCATTTCAACTTCAGTAGCTTCTTCACCATTTTCAATTGCTGTAGCATTTTTGGCGGAAGCCGATTTATTGTGATTCAACACATCGCGAACAAAATGGAAAGCGCCCATTAAGTTGGCGTGATCGGTCATGGCTACTGCTGGCATTTTGTTTTTGGCTGCGGCTGAAACCAAATTGGCTATAGAAATTGTAGACTGTAGTACTGAAAATTGAGTGTGATTGTGCAAATGCACGAAAGTTGTCTCTTTTAAATCTTGTTGGTGCTCTTCGGAAATAGGTGTTTGAACCTCAACCTTTTCAATTTGCTGCAAACGCTTTCTGATGTCATCTGAAGCCGATTTAAGATTGATGTGTTTTAATCCAATAAGCTTTATTTCATTTGGATTTTTCGCTTGAAATTCCTGAAAATAACTTGCTGGGACATCTAATTCTTCTTTGGTAAAAACTTCTCTTTTTACCAATTCCAAGAAACAACGAGTTGTTGCTTCCACATCTGCGGTGGCATTATGCGCTTCCGAAAAAGAAACTTTAAATAGATATTGGTGTAATTCGGTTAGCGTTGGCAATTTGAAACGACCTCCACGACCTCCTGGTAATTTTAGTAATTCTGCCGTGACTTCGGTACAAGTATCTAGGACTGGCATTTTGACCATATCGGAACTAATCCCTGCACGATGGAATTCGCAACCCATAATATTCACGTCGAAGCCTACATTTTGCCCGACGATAAATTTTGTTTTGGAAAGTGCTATGTTGAATTTCTCTAGAACTTCCTGTAATGAAACGCCTTGTTCAGCAGCTAATTCAGTAGAAATTCCGTGGATACGTTCGGCATCATAAGGAATATTAAAGCCTTCTGGTTTAACCAAATAATCTTGATGTTCGATAAGATTTCCCATTTCGTCGTGTAACTGCCATGCGATTTGGATGCAACGAG
>JBDTNG010000037.1:0-5045 GCA_039933895.1 Flavobacterium sp.
CGTGATTGAATTTAATACATAATCCGTTTCTAATATCTGATGTAGATGCCATTTTGTTTTTATTTGATGTTTATGGTTTTAATTTTTATACTCCTGTATAACCTTTCATGATTCCTCTTGATGAATTTCTGATAAAATCTAAAATTTCATCACGCTCAGGAGTGGCTTGCATTTCAGCTTCAATAATGGCTAATGCTTGAGAAGTATTGTAATTTTTTTGGTATAATATTCTATAAATATTTTGAATTTCACTTATTTTTTCAGTGGTAAACCCTCTTCTTCTTAATCCAACAGAGTTAATACCTACGTAAGATAAAGGCTCTTTTGCTGCTTTTGTAAAAGGAGGAACATCTTTTCTCACTAAAGAAACACCCGATACCATCGCATGATCTCCAATAGAAATAAACTGATGCACTGCTGCCAAACCACCAATGATCGCAAAATCACCAATAGTAACGTGACCTGCAAGCGCTACTCCATTTACTACAATCGCATTATTACCTACATGACAATCGTGCGCAATATGTGCAGTTGCCATGATTAAACAATTATTTCCGATGGTAGTTTGCCCTGAAGCAATAGTTCCTCTATTGATTGTAACACACTCTCTGATAGTAGTGTTGTCACCAATTACAACAAGTGACTCTTCACCTCCAAATTTTAAATCTTGAGGTACGGCAGAAATTACAGCTCCTGGAAAAATATTACAGTTTTTACCAATTCTTGCGCCTTCCATAATGGTTACGTTCGAACCAATCCAAGTTCCATCTCCAATAACTACATTATTGTGAATGGTTGAAAATGGCTCAATCACTACATTTTTAGCGATTTTGGCACCTGGATGAACATATGCTAAAGGTTGATTCATATTCTTATTGTTTTTTAGCGATTTGTGCCATTAATTCGGCTTCAGCAACTAATTTTCCATTAGCAAAAGCGTAAGCCTGCATGTGACAAATTCCTCTTCTTATTGGAGTTATCAAATCACATTTGAATGTTAATGTATCGCCTGGTAATACTTTTTGTTTAAACTTAACATTGTCAATTTTCATGAAATAAGTCAGATAATTTTCCGGATCAGGAACAGAACTTAAAATCAAAATTCCACCTGTTTGTGCCATCGCTTCAACAATGATTACACCCGGCATCACTGGAGCTCCAGGGAAATGTCCTACGAAGAAAGTCTCATTCATCGTTACATTCTTCATCCCAACCACATGACTGTCAGACATTTCAATAATTCTATCTACGAATAAAAATGGTGGTCTATGTGGCAAAATACCCATTATCTTATGGATATCCATCAAAGGCTCTTTGTTTAAATCGTAGGTAGGAACATGATTACGTTGTTCAGCTTTAATAATTTTAGACATTTTTTTAGCAAATTGTGTATTTACAAAATGTCCTGGTTTATTAGCAATTACTTTACCTTTAATTCTTGTACCGATTAAAGCCAAATCTCCAACAACGTCAAGTAATTTATGACGAGCAGCTTCGTTTGGATAATGCAATGTAAGATTATCTAAAATACCATTTGGAGTTACAGAAATTTTATCTTTACCAAAAGCAACTTTAAGCCTATCCATAGTAGCATCTGAGATTTCTTTATCTACATAAACGATGGCATTATTTAAATCACCACCTTTTATTAAACCATGCTCTAATAAAGTTTCTAATTCATGTAAAAAACTAAAAGTACGACAATCGGCAATTTCAGTTTTAAATCCTGAAATATTCTTCATGCTGGCGTTTTGAGTACCTAAAACTTTAGTACCAAAATCAACCATAGCAGTCACTTGATAATCATCAGAAGGCATCACAATTATTTCACTTCCAGTAGCTTCGTCAGTATATGAAATAACTTCTTTTACAACATAAACATTTCTTTCAGCTTCTTGTTCTTCGGTTCCCACTTTTTCGATTGCTTCTACAAAATATTTAGAAGAACCGTCCATGATTGGTAACTCTGAAGCATTTAATTCAACAATTACATTATCTAAATCGCAACCCACAAACGCAGCAAGAACATGTTCTGGCGTTTGAATCATCACGCCTCTTTTTTCAAGATTCGTGCCTCTTTGCGTGTTTACTACGTAAGTAGCATCTGCTTCAATAATTGGTTGTCCTTCTAAATCTACTCTTATAAAAGTAAATCCGTTGTTTGCAGGTGCAGGTTTGAAAGTCATTGTAACTTCTTTTCCTGTGTGTAATCCAACTCCTGTAAGTGTAATTTCCGACTGAATGGTCTTCTGTTTAACCATGGTTATTTATTTTTTTTTAATTCTTCTAGTTCTGCAACAATTTTTGGAAGGTTCTTGAAATGAACATATGATTTACTATAATCGCTATATCCAAATGATGGACTTCCTTGTAATGTTTCGTTATCTTTAATATTTCTTCCAACGCCAGATTGCGCCTGAATTCGAACACCATTTCCAATTAATAAGTGTCCTGCGATACCCACTTGTCCACCAATCATACAGCCTTTTCCAATTTTTGTTGATCCAGCAATACCCGTTTGAGCGGCAATGACTGTATTTTCTCCAATTTCAACATTATGAGCAATTTGGATTTGATTGTCCAACTTCACTCCTTTTCTTATAATGGTTGAACCTAAAGTAGCTCTATCAATTGTAGTGCAGGCACCAACATCAACATTGTCTTCAATAATAACATTACCAATTTGTGGTACTTTACTAAAAACCCCTTCTTCATTTGGCACAAAACCAAAACCATCAGCACCAATAACACAACCAGAATGAATCGTGCAATTGCTGCCAATTTCGGTTTCAGAATAAATCTTTGCCCCAGCAAAAATAATAGTATTATCTCCAATTTTAACATTGTCACCAACGAAAGAATTCGGATATACTTTTACATTATCACCCATAATCACATTCTCACCAATATAAGCAAAACTTCCCAAATAGAAATTTTCACCATGTGTTGCGGTTTCAGACAATACACACGGCACTTCTATTCCTACTTTATTTAGTTTAATCTGATTGTAAAATTCTAATAATTTTGAAAAGGATTTATAGGCATCTTCTACTTTAATTAAAGTAGTTGTAATTTCATTTTCAGGAACAAAAGTATTATTTACAATGGTAATTGTTGCCTTTGTTTCGTATATAAAGTTGATATACTTAGGATTAGCCAAAAAAGTCAACGAACCTTCAGTTCCTTCTTCTATTTTAGACAATCGAGAAACTTCAGCGTTTGGATTTCCAACCACTTCCCCTTCTAGAATTCCCGCTATTTGTTCGGCTGTAAATTTCATCTTATCCTATTAATTTTTCCATCGGTATAATTCCGAAATTTTGGATGGAATCCGCTTGTTTTTAATATTGTAATTTTGTCTAAATACAATGTAGCATATTTCAGAGTGACAAAAATATAAAAATTTAAAAAGAAACTTCAGTTTTTATTGAGTTGTTTTGGAAAACACAAGAAATATTTGGTCACCTGTTTGGATAATGCTTTCAGCGAAAGTTGGTCTGATAAAACTGCTACATCCTCTAATTTACCATCTTTTTTAAGAATCCTGATAGGCTCAGCCGATTTACTATAGGCTTGATTTCTAATTTTTCCTTTAAAAACAAAATATTTTGCTTCCTGTATACTAACGTTGTTTTCCTTTGAAAAAGTATCTGTCAAATTTTGAACTTCTTCAGTTGTGAATTTATCTTCTTTCAATTGAATTTTCAATAAATCTCTATTGATAATCATTTTACTCAAAGAACTTAAAGTAAAATCAGTATGATATTGCCAATTCTTAATCGCACCAACAATATCCGTGTCATCTAATTTTGAAAATTCATTAAGACTTTCGTCGTTAAAATCAGATAAAGTAATTTTATTTTCAATGAAAAAAAGTAACGGCTTACTACATTCTACTGCAATACCTTTTTGATGTAATTCCTTAGCTCTTTTTAAGGTTTTGGTTAAAATTAATTCGGCAACCAAACTTGTTTTATGCAAATAAACCTGCCAATACATTAATCTACGTGCCATTAAGAATTTCTCTACTGAATAAATTCCTTTTTCTTCAATAACCAAAATATCATCAACCACATTCATCATTTGAATTAGCCTGTCAGAATTAATTTTTCCTTCTTCCATTCCCGAATAAAAGCTGTCACGTTTTAAATAATCCATACGATCCATATCCAACTGACTTGAAACCAATTTCAACATGAATTTTCGATGGTATTCTTCTTTAAAAATTTGAATCGCCAAACTCAATTGTCCACCAAATTCTTCATTTAGCTTGTTCATAAACAACAACGAAATCTCCTCATGATGCACGTCTTCTACAATACTATGTTCCATCGCATGAGAAAACGGACCATGACCAATATCATGCAATAAAATAGCAATATAAAGGGCATTTTCTTCTTCCGCAGATATTTGTGTGTTCTTAAAGCGAAGTACCTGAATTGCTTTCTGCATAATATGCAAACAGCCCAAAGCATGATGAAATCTAGTATGATTGGCTCCAGGATAAACTAAAGAAGACAAACCCATTTGGGAAATTCGGCGCAGGCGCTGAAAATATGGGTGTTGAATCAAATCGTAAATTAACGCATTCGGAATGGTTATAAAACCATATATAGGATCGTTGAAGATTTTTAACTTATTCGTGTCGTTCACAATTTTTTATTTAAACAAATATAGGAAATTTGATTTAACATAAAAAAAACCCTTTCAAAGTAAAACTAAGAAAGGGTTATAAAAAAATTTAAAAAGATTACCAGATCACTACTCTATCAGTATCTGACTGACGCATAGCGCTTCCTTCTTTGATATTGAATGCTTTATAGAACTCCGGAATGTTACTCAATGGTCCATTAATTCTGTATTTCGCAGGCGCGTGAACATCGGTCATCATTTGTTGTGACAATGCTGCTGGCTTGATGTTAACCATCCAAGCATAGCCATACGCTAAGAAATAGCGCTGATTTGGAAACAAACGTCCAATTTTTTGATTGGTTTTGTATTGTTGTGTTTTCTTGAAAGCTTCAAAGCCCATGACAACACCTCCT
>JBDTNG010000038.1:0-3222 GCA_039933895.1 Flavobacterium sp.
TTAAAAAAAGATACTATTTAAAGATGAATTCATGCCTCGCAATGACAGATTGTAGAGGATAGCCCGACCTGACTTTTTCAGGAAGGTCACGCTATAATTATAAAGAGGTGTTTATAAATAAAAAAGCCTGACCGTTATATTAAAACGATCAGACTATTATTAAAAAGAGGTGTTGATTAACGTCTTCTACTCATTAAAATTCTTAAGATATACCAAAATAAAAGCATAATTGAAGAAAATAATTGTAAAGAAGCTCCAACATATTGTTGAGTTCCGTAATGGTCTTTTATTTGATTTGTTTGATAAAGGATACTTCCAGAGGCCAAAACGACCATTCCAACGGAAAACCAAAGGCCAAGGTTGAATCCAAAAATAGCGCCTACTACAATAATTCCTAAAGAAATAAATCCGCCAACTACAAGAGCCGTTCTTAAAAAGGAAAAATCAGTTTTGGTAAAAAATACCACAGCTGTTAAACCAGAAAACATGGAAAGTGTGATTAGTGCTGCTTGCATAATTACATCGGTACCAGCATATAATGTGGCAATGGCGATCATCGGTAAGAAAATAATAGCTTGTAAAATAACATAAGCTCCTAATCCTAAATATTGTTGTTGTTGTGAAGGTGAAAAGGCCATTTTGCTTGATAATGTGCTACCCAACCAAAATAAACCAATGATAAATAGCCAAAGATATTGGCTGGCAACCATTGAAAAAATCATCCTTTCTGGTACAACTTTAAGTAATATGCTTTCTACTAAAATAAAAGCCAACACCGCTAAAGCTACGTGTAAATATGTCTTTTGGTAAAATGTTGCTTTTTCAAACTCAGTTGCTTCCGATACTAATACATTTTGTGTTTGCATATTATTTTGTTTTATATTTTATTCGAAATTAGGGATTTTATTTAAAATAAGAAAAGTCATTAACTAATAATTTAGTTATTTTTGATTGACACACTTTTATTAAAAATTATGCAGTGGACTATTTTTGAAAAGCTTTGGAAACGTTCCCTAGGTTTCCATTCAGATAACAATTCTACTATCGAATCTACGTGGAATGAAGAAATAGAAATGCTTTATCGATTGGGCATTAGCATGGAAGATACACTTCAATATCTTTATTTTAAAAAGCCTGATTTTGAGTCTTTTAAAGAGTGGATATTGCTGAATAAAAATGAAATAACAAATGACAATCAACAAGGTTCTGAAAATGTTCTTTCAAAAGAAGATTTAGATTTTTGGAATGAAAATGGATATGTAATTGTTAAAAATGCCATTTCAATACGTGATTGTGAAGAAACTCAAAATGCCATTTGGGACTTTCTAAAAATGTCTCCAGATATAAAAGAAACTTGGTATAATAGGCATGAAGAACAAAAGGGACTGATGCTTAATTTTTCCAATCACCCAACTTTAAATAAAAATAGAACGTCTTTGCGCATACAAAAAGCATACGAACAGCTGTATGAAACGACAAATATTTATAAAAGTATTGATAAGGTCAGTTTTAATCCACCCGAATCAGAACATTTTAAATTTTTAGGAAGTCCATTGCATTGGGATGTGAGCTTGAAATTACCCATTCCATTCGGTTTACAAGGGCTTTTGTACCTGACTGATTGTGCCGAAAATGATGGTGCTTTTCATTGTGTGCCAGGATTTCATAGGAGAATTGAGCAATGGCTTGAGGATTTAAAACCAACTGATAATCCAAGAGAAATAGCTATCGAAAAATTAAATCCAATTGCAATAACTGGAAATGCTGGGGATTTTATTATTTGGCATAAAGCATTGCCTCATTGCGCTTCTCCAAACCGTGGTGAACTACCTAGAATGGTTCAATACCTTACTTATCTTCCTGATCATTACAAAGAAACTTCGGAATGGATTTAATGGATTTATAAAACGGGTATTTCTACGTTATAATAAGCCAACTATTATTCAGAATTTAGGTTGTCGTAAAATTAACTTTCAACTTAAAGGAATAATGGAAAAAATCAAATTAAATTTTATCAATAGATCAAACGATACCAATAATAGTAGTGTTGTAATTTTTCAGCAAAATGTTGCGGAAGATTTCGGTGAACTTGCTGTGGCATGGAGAGTAATAGAAAATTGCGGACGATTAGACAATCATCCATTTACATATTCTTTAAATTTTGCTGTTGGTGCTGGAGATTCTTATGGAAATTACACACCACAACAAATAGCGCAGGACGGACAAGGATATGATATGATAATGAATACTTCAGGTGACATGCTTCAATTATCCACCGTTCCGGCTACGAGTGCTGAAGAAGTTGAAATTAGAAATAATCTCGCAAAGGGAGCGATTGACGCTAATTGCTATAGAGATGGTCATTTGATTGCTACCAAAACTAATCTGGCTCCAGGACAAAAGGCTATTTTTGAATTTCAGCCTCGAATTTATATTGGTGTCGCTTCACAAGTGGAAGAAGGAGATGTAATGAACTCGGCTATTATTTCACAAATCAATACCGAAATTAATTTACTAGGGATAACTTCTGCTGATATTGTTATGACTGGTGGTGGACCAGGAGCTGCATCAACTCCGTTTAATTTTACTTTAGAAAATATTAATAATTAGAAATTTTTAATGCATTTTTAATTTGTTTGTTGTTTTTAATTGATAAAAAAAGTCCAACTTTTCAGCTGGACTTTTTTATATAAAATATACTTATTATTTTACCAAACTTCTTGAAATTACAATACGTTGTATTTCAGAAGTACCCTCATAAATTTGAGTAATTTTTGCATCACGCATCATACGTTCCACATGATATTCGCTTACATAACCATTTCCACCGTGAATTTGAACTGCTTCAATCGTAGTATTCATGGCTGTTTCAGAAGCAAATAATTTTGCCATAGCACCTGATTGTGAAATATCTTGACCTGCATCTTTTTCAGAAGCCGCTTTAAAACACAACATTCTTGCTGCAGTAATTTGCGTTGCCATATCAGCTAATTTGAATGCAATTGCTTGGTGTTGGATGATTGGTTTTTTGAACGCTACACGATCTTGAGCATATTTCAAAGCCAATTCGTAAGCACCTTGAGCAATTCCTAATGCTTGTGAAGCAATTCCGATACGACCTCCGTTTAATACGGCCATAGCGAAATTGAAACCGAAACCATCAGCACCAATTCTATTCTCTTTTGGAACTTTTACATCACTAAACATTAGAGAGTGTGTATC
>JBDTNG010000039.1:0-21402 GCA_039933895.1 Flavobacterium sp.
TCTAAAATCATGTCCATGCAAGTGCATTGGATGTCGCATCATCGAACCGTTATAAATTGTAATTCTAACGTTTTCACCTTTTTTGATGAGTATTTTATCGGTTTCGGAAACTACTTTATTGTCTAAACTCCAAACATAACGGTTCATATTTCCTGTAAGTTCAAAACGCAATTCTTTTACTGGTGCCTCTTTTGGAAGCGTTGTTTTCGTTGGCGATTTTAACATCGCATAGTTCAGCGTAACAATATCGGATAGTTTATTGCTGTTGTATTGATCTTCGGACATTTTAGCATTTGCAGCGTTTTGATTTCCTGTAATTTCGGGATACATAACTACATTCATATCCATTTGATTATAGGACATATGCATTCCCATATCGTCTAAATCTCCGTTCATTTTCATCATACCGTTCATCATTTTCATCCCTTCAAAATATTTTAATTTCGGCAAGGTTGAAGTCAATTGTTTGATGCCATCACCCAAATACAATGAAGCCGATTTTGTACGGTCTTCGGAAGTAACTAAAAACTCGTAAGCTGTTTTATCGGCAGGAATGGTTACCATAACATCGTAGGTTTCGGAAACAGCAATAAGCAATCGGTCAACAGCAACAGGCTCGACATCATTACCATCGTTGGCTACAACCGTTATTTTTCCACCGGCATAGGTCAGCCAAAAATAAGTCGATGCACCACCATTTGAAATACGCAACCTAACTTTATCACCTCCTTTGAACTGTGAAAGCTGACTTTCATTTTTTCCATTAATTAAGAAAGCATTGTAGTAAACATCACTAACATCCATTGCATTCATGCGTTTCCATTCATTGACCATTTTGGTTGTGAAATACCCACTTTTTATAGCTTCGGCATAACTTTGTGTAGTCCCTTTTTGAATGGCAAACCAATCGGTGGCGTGGTGTAACAAACGGTGTACATTTTCGGGTTTCATGTCAGTCCATTCACTCAAAACTATCGGAACAGTTGGCAAATCATCAATTCCTTTTCGAAACGAAGGGTCTCCTGATTTTTTGTTTATGATAAAACTACCATACATCCCTATTTGTTCCTGTAATTCGGTATGACTATGATACCAATGTGTTCCGCTTTGAATAATTGGAAATTTGTACAAATGTGTCGTTTTGGGTTTGATAGGCATTTGTGTCAAATTGGGCACGCCATCATATTGGTTGGGTAAAAATATCCCGTGCCAATGCATTGAAGTATCTTCGTTGAGTTCGTTGTGGACATAAATTTCGGCCAAATCACCTTCGGTAAAAGTTAAAGTAGGCATTGGAATCTGGCCGTTGACAGCAATAGCGCGTATTGGTTCATCACCAAAATTGACGATAGTATCTCTAACATAAAGGTCGTAACGCACCACTTTTTGAGCGTAAAAAGAAAGAGAATAAAGAGATAAAATACCTATGAGAATTATTTTTTTCATAGTAAAAACAGAAGTTTAAAAATTAGAATAATGCCACAAAATTCTAATCTTGCGGCATTATTAAATTATTTATTTTTAAAAGTAATTCATTTCAGGATTACTTCTTCACTAAATCCATACCGCATTTAGGGCATTTACCACCTTTAACACCAACAACTTCTGGATGCATTGGGCAAGTATAAATATCAGCAACTGCTTTTTTTATTGTTTTCTTTTTCAAGATTTTTATTTTGTCGTTGCACATTTTACCGCTCATGTCCATGCAATCTCCTTCTTTCATCGTCATTTTTTTACCATCTTTCATGGTACATTTCCCATTTGTCATGCAAGTAGTTCCGTTTTTCATGGTCATGTTTTTGTCCATTTTCATTATTTTACCATCTTTCATACACATCATTTTACCATCTTTCATCATGCAACAATCTTTCATTGTTTGGGGTTTCTGTTTGGTTTGTGCATTTGAATTGCTCACCGTTAAGAAAAGCACCATTGTAAACAATACCGTAAATACTGTTGTAAAAAATTTTTTAATTTTCATAATAAATATTATTTATTTAATTTCGTCAGTACCGCTGTTGCTCGGTCTTCAGTACCGCTGTTACCCGGAATATTATAATTTTAAACTACGTAATCTTAAGGCATTTGCAATTACCGATACCGAACTAAAACTCATGGCCACAGCGGCAATCATTGGAGAAAGTAAAATTCCAAAAAAAGGATATAAAACCCCTGCTGCTATTGGAATTCCTAATATGTTATAGAAGAAGGCAAAAAACAAATTCTGCTTGATGTTTCTCATTACGGAGTGACTTAGGTTTTTAGCTTTTACGATACCTAGTAAATCTCCTTTTACCAGAGTAATTTTTGCACTTTCAATTGCTACATCAGTCCCTGTTCCCATTGCTATTCCAATATCTGCTTGCGCTAATGCCGGAGCATCATTGATACCATCACCAGCCATTGCTACAATTTTGCCTTCGGATTGCAAACGTTTTATTTCTTTAAGTTTGTCTTCGGGCAAACAACTAGCTTTATAGGAACTTAAATGCAATTCCTCAGCCACTGCTTTCGCTGTATTTTCATTATCTCCTGTGAGCATAATTACTTCAACCCCTTGACTTATCAATTCTTTGATTGCTGCTATACTAGTTGCTTTTAGAGCATCAGTAATAGACACATAACCAACTGCGACACCATCAACCGCAACATAAGAAACTGTTTTCCCTAATTTTTGTTCTGTGCTAATTTTGCTTTCCAAATCCTCTGCAATTGTAGCTCCTACTTGCTCCATTAATTTTTTATTTCCAAGAGCTACTTTTTTATTGATTACTGTTCCGACAACTCCTTTTCCGGTTATTGCTTCAAAATCGGCAACTTCAATTAATTTAATCTCTTTGGTTTTAGCATAATTAACGACTGCCTGTGCTAATGGATGCTCGCTGTATTGGTTTACCGATGCTATGTTTTGCAATAAATCATTTTCTTTATTTTCTATTGAAAATACTTTCTCCACTGATGGTTTTCCTTCGGTAATGGTTCCTGTTTTATCTGTGATTAAAACATTTACCTTATTCATTTTTTCTAAAGCTTCTGCATTTTTTATAAGCACCCCCGATTGCGCTCCTTTACCAACCCCTACCATTACAGACATTGGTGTGGCTAAACCTAAAGCACACGGACAAGCAATAATCAGCACAGCAATAGCATTGATAAAACCGTATACTAATCTTGGCTCGGGGCCAAATTTTGCCCAAACAAAAAAGGTTATTAATGAAATAATGACAACAATAGGCACAAAATATTTAGCGATTCTATCGGCTAATTTTTGGATTGGTGCTTTTGAGCGACTGGCGTCATTAACCATTTTAACAATTTGAGAAAGTAAGGTTTCGGAACCCACTTTTTCGGCAATCATTACAAATGATTTGTTCCCATTAATAGTTCCTGCAATGACGACATCATCCACTTTTTTATCTACAGGAATAGGTTCTCCCGTAATCATTGCTTCATCAATGCTACTTTCTCCCTCGGTAATTTTTCCATCAACTGGAATTTTGTCTCCTGGCTTTACACGTAATAAATCTCCTTTTTTAATATCGTGTATTGAAATTAGTTTGTCTTTTCCATCAATTACTAAAGTGGCATCTGTTGGTGCTAATTTTAATAGTTCTTTAATTGCACTAGTGGTTTGACTTTGCGCTCGTGCTTCCATTAATTGACCTAATAGGACTAATGTTAGAATTACGGTTGTAGCTTCAAAATAGAGAAATACTGTGCCTTGTTCTGTTTTAAATTCGTTCGGGAAAATATTTGAAAAAAACATCCCTATTAAACTGAATAAGAAAGCTACACCTGTGCCAATACCTATTAAAGTAAACATATTGAGATTCCAAGTAATTATTGATTTCCAAGCCCGAACAAAAAACATCCAACTGGAGTAAAAAACCACAGGAAGTGATAAAAGTAATTGTACCCAATTCCAATTTACTATTGGCATTAGTTGTGCCAATGGATTGTTAGACATCATTTCTATCATAGCTATTGCAAATACAGGCACTGTAAAAGCTACTCCTATCTTCATTTTGAAAAGCAGGTCTTTGTACGTTTTATTTTCTTCGCTATCTGTTGGTTCCATTGGCACTAAATCCATTCCGCAAATTGGACATGAACCAGGAGCATCTTTGATAACTTCAGGATGCATGGGACAAGTGTACATTTTTGGACTTGTGTTTAACTCTGGTACTTTTTCCAAATTCATACCGCAAACTGGACAACTTCCAGGTCTATCATATAGTTTATTGCCTTCACAGTGCATTGGACAATAATATTTTCCGCTGCTATTATTGGATAAATTGACTATTCCTTTATTATGATGTGCAGCCGAATTGCAACAAGATTTTATTGTAACGTTTTCTATATTTGATGGCACATCATTATCAGCACTAATTATATACTTACCTACAACTCCTAATGCATTTTGCAATGTATCGAGTGCCACATGTTTGGTCATGGTGATTAGGGCCGAATTGTCTTCTTTTGAAACTTCAACATTGCTTATATTTTCAACCATAAGCAATGCTGATTTTACTTTTGCTTCGCAATTACCACAGGTCATTCCAGTTATTTGATATTGATGTACCATCTTTTCTAAATTTTAATTGTTACTAATACATTACAAAATTCAGAATACGTTCTTTGTATTGTTTGCACAATTTTGGATAAGATTTGCAAGATTTACAAATCCTCAATTTGTTTTCTCTTGACCGACTTTAGGTTTTTAAAGTAAGTGGGCGAAAATCCGGTCACTTTTTTAAACTGATTACTCAAATGAGAGACACTACTGTAATTTAAGGAATAGGCGATTTCACTGAATGAGAGTTCATCATACACTATCAATTCTTTTACTTTTTCAATTTTTTGTTGAATAAAGTACTTCTCAATAGTGGTGTTTTCCACTTCAGAAAACAAATTACTCAAGGCATTGTAATCCTGATGCAATTCTTGCGATAAAAGTTCAGAAAGAGTAGTTTTCAAATCGTTATTCTTATGGTGTACCAAATCAATAATTATCGTTTTTATTTTATCGATGGTGATGCTTTTTTTATCATCAATCAATTCAAATCCAAATAATTTTAAATGCTTGGAAACTTCTTCTTTCTTTATTGCTGTAACAGCATCAACGGTTTCTACTTCTCCCAAATCGACCGAAAGCAGTGGAAGCCCGAGTTTTTCCAACTCAGACTTCACCACCATTTTGCATCGGCTGCAAACCATATTTTTGATGTATAACTTCAAAATATTATTTTATAGTTTCTACTGTGTTTCCGCAAGTCATCATCTTTGAACCAAAGTATGGATTTTTAATCGCACGCTCTTTGCTCAACCAATTGGCACCTTTCCCACCATTTGCCATTGGACAAAACTGGTAGAAAGTTTCTGATTCTTGTTTGGAAGCTTTCATAAGTGTGTACATATGTTTTGAAAGTGTCATAAAATAATCTCTTTGGTGTTTTACGTCTTTTGTATCTGCAATATGAGATGCATCTTCTTTTAAACCGACCAAAACTTTCATCCAAACCATATGAACATCCATTTGCAATTTATCCATTTGGACTGCATTTATAGCGTCAAGCAATCCTTTCGATTTTGCAGATGCTAAAGCACCATCCGTTTTTACTAACGCATCTTTCACAGCAAAATAATGATCGAAAACTGCTTTTAGTGGGTTTGTGTCTTGAACATCAGTTGTCGCATTTGTTGTATGATTCTCGGTCATAACAACTGCTTTCACAGGAACTTTTGCGGTTCTAGTATATTGACAACATTCTGGCAAATTATGGTATACGTCATCTGGAGCAAGAAATTTGTCACTGTCATAACCCGCTAAGGCAATGCGTTTTAAAATAACATCTTGATTGGTTTTTTTAGTATCATATGTTAATGTTGCCATTTTGGTATCCTTGTCCCAATCGACTTTTGCAATGTTTTTTAAATTCCCAGCTTTCTCGATTACTTCTTCGCACATTTCGCAGTTGCCGTAGATTTTTACAGTTTCTGTAGTGGCATTTTTAATTTGTGAAGTGCAAGATGTGAATGATAACAATATGGTTATTGCTACCAATATTGTTGTTATTGATTTTTTCATGGTGTCTTATTTTTAAGAAACAAAGTATTAGAAAACTCCGTTTTGTAATACTGTTTTTTTTGTGAATGAATAATTTTGAAAGTAAATATATTACTTCTAACAAGACAGAACTGTGGCTGTCAGCGTTTAAAATTATTTTATTTTAGGTGGCAGCCAAACGGAAGTAAAACCTGAAGAAATAAAGGTTTTTGAATGATAAAATTGAGGCTTTTCGATAGAAGAATCGAAAGTATTGTTATTGAATTCTATTTTAAAAGAAGAAATCAAGCTAAAGTTCATCGGTGAAGTAGTACAGTTTGAATGTCCGCATTTTCCACCACAACCGTTATTTTTATCTTTTGATTGATTTTTTTTGCAGCAGTCTTTTTTTTCAGATTTTGCCGCAATTTCTTTCTTGCAACATCCTTTTTCTGATTGAGTTCCACACGCATAAGCAAACGCTGGCAAAAGAAAGAAGCCAAGTGTCATCATGATAACGTATATGTGAAACCGTTTTTTCATTAGTCAAAATTACTAAATATTTTTTGTTTATGGTTTATTTTATATTTTGTTTAGGCCATTTCAAAGCATACAAAGTTATTAATATTGTAATGGCGCTTTCAAGAAATGCTAAAAAAACATAAAATGCTTTCCAAGGTGTAAAAGAGGAAAAACCAATAACGATCATGATGAAAGTAAACAAAAGTCCAAAAAAGATATTTAACAGTCTATTAATTTTAGGTTTCAAAACGATGGATAAGAAAACCATAATTGCAGGAATAGCTAATAGTAGCGCTGCTGAAAATAATTTTTGCGGACTATCCAATAGGTCTTCACCGCTTACAAGTCCAGCAACTTTTTTAGGAACATATAATTCAAAATAGTCGCCATACAAATAGCAAAGCGTTACGGAAGCCCAAAGTGCTGAAAGCTTAATTTTCACATTAACTTTAAAATCTTCTAAATTATTTTTAGCTGCCTTTTGAGAATCCATGTCTATCTTTTTTAATTAAGACGAGGTACAACTCGATTTGTTACAAGAAGACCTACATTTACCACTAACATTCAACAACTTATAAACATCACACATCTTAGAGCAGCGTTTTAGAAGAATATAAAAATAAATAACAACTTTACTATAGGGAATAGACAAACCAAACTGCTATTACTAACTTTTTTTTGGTTTGTTTGATCAAGAGCTTCTAATTTTTAAATTTAATTTCCTCCAGATTTATAGTCTTAGCTTTTTCTCCCGAATCTTCACTGTTCACTATTTCGATTGTGTTTTTGGATAAGAATTCTATTGTCTTATTGCACCCAATTACACAACTTTCTATAAAAATCGGAAAGTACAATTGCTTCTTTTTATCATATCCTAAAATGTTTCCTCGAAAAAAAGTTACTATTTTGTAGTCACTATTTTCTATAACCTCATCTTCTGAATACTCACCGGTAAATCGGATAATGTTGTCTTTGTAATAAGTACTGTATATTACATCCGGCAAAGAAGAGCTCCCACTGGCGAGACGGTTGTCGGAATTATTGTCTGCAATCCATTTTTGCTCATAGTTTTTGTAATAATTAGGATCTTTTTCTTCTTCTGTAGGATTATAAACCCATTTGCTTTTATAGGCAAATTGGTAGAGTTCCTTTTGAATTTCCGGATTGGATTCCAAATCTTTATTTTTTTGAAATTCTCCATCTATACATTCATCACATCTTATACTATCTACGCCAGTGTATCCTAAAGCATAAAATTTAAAACTATTAATATCCAGCATGATAAAAGTTACATATCGTTCTATTTCAGCATTGCCTTGAGGAGTTACAAATATAGAAAGCATTAAATAATCTGTATTGCCAACCTTCTTTTTTACGAGGCTTTTAGAATCAATATTCACATAAGAAAACTCACTAGAGATTAGAGTATCCTGTTGAACGAGCTTAAGACTATTCCCTTTTTTTTTATATTTTGAAGCAATAATAAAAGCTTTATCACCACCAAGGAAAAACTTATCGTTATCGCTTGACTTATATGCCGAAATTTTAACTGTTTCAGCACCGTCCTGATTTGTCTCGGAATATAATGTAGTTAGCTTATCAGTGGCAATTTTATTTTCGCTTTTGTTTTCAGATACAACCGGTTCAGCATTTTGCGTTTTAACTTCAGGTTCTAATGCTTTTTCATCATTCTTACAGGAAGAGAAAACGATTGTGGATAAAATAAAAACTAATATTATAATTTTCTTCATTTTACTTTACGTACTTCTTTACTTTCTGATTGATTTTACCAAATATAGAATCACCATTTCCGGTTTTCATTTCAACTTCAATTCGATCTCCAAATTTCATAAAAGGAGTCGAAGGTTTTCCGTCTTTTATGATTTCCAAACATCTAATTTCAGCAATACAACTAGAACCTGTTGGGCTTCCTTGGTTGGCTACTGTACCAGAACCAATCACCGTTCCTGCCATTAGCGAACGCGTTTTCGCAGCGTGCGCAATTAATTCTCCAAAATGAAAGGTCATATCGATACCGGCATTTGGCGTTCCAACGATTTCTCCGTTTAATGTAGAAATTAAAGGCAAATGCAATTTCCCATCAATGAATTCATTTTTAAGTTCATCAGCTGAAACTATAACTGGCGCAAAAGATGTCCAAGGTTTAGATTGATAGAATCCAAATTGTTTTGAAAGTTCATTTGGAATTAAATTTCTTAAAGAAACATCATTAATGATAGTGACAAATTTGATATGATTTAAAGCTTCTATAGCACTTACACCTGCTGGAACATCGTCGGTAATTACGGCGACCTCCGATTCAAAGTCAATTCCCCATTCTTCATTTTCAATCTCAATATCATCATTTGCGCCAATAAACGCATCTGAAGCACCCATGTACATTAAAGGATCTGTCCAAAATGATTCCGGAAGCTCTGCATTTCTTGCTTTTCGAACCAGTTCAACGTGGGTAACATAAGCACTTCCATCCGCCCAGTGATACGCTCTTGGAATAGGCGCTAAAACACGAACAGTTGTAAAATCAAAAGCATTTTCTGTCAATTTATCCGAATTCAACTGCTCATAAACAGCTTGAAGTTTATTTGCTGTGCTAGTCCAATTATCGATTGCATGCTGCATGGTCAAGGCAATATCAGGAACGCGAATGGCTTTTGTTAATGCTTTATTTACAACAACCAATTCTCCATCTCTGGTGCTATTATCTATTGATGCTAATTTCATTTTAATTTTTTAGTTTTTGTTAAAAATGTAGTTAAACCCATACCATTTAAGCCGTTGAAAAACGGTAAAGTGGGGTACTTTTTTGGGCGAAACGAAGATAAGAAAATAAAAGATAATTTCGTTAAAGCAAGCGCCGTTGCGAACGGAAGAAAAAACAAATCTTGACGGCTTATTCTTTATAATTCTTTTTTGTTTAGAAATTTTTCAATCAAAGGAACCACAAGCTCGCTTTCCTTAAAATCCGGCTTTATGGTGGTAATCTCGCCAATGTATTCTCCATGCATTCCAGGAATAATAGCCAATTCTGAATTGGAGATTTGCCTATTCATCTCTATTGCGTGTTCCAGAATAATCACGTCTTTGTCAGCTATAATGATTAAAGTAGGAGCTTTAATCGCTTTGATTTTCTCATCTGGAATATCTTTAAAATTAACCATTCGCTTGGCGTCCCTATCGTGCATGATTTGCAAACCATTCGGATTGGCTGCTACTTGTTTATAGGCTATTTGTAGTTGTTCCGGCATGTTTTCCAAACTGGCATTTTCCATAAAACCCCAAAACCAATCTGGCACACCATTTCGTTTGGTTAGTGCCGAACCTAAAATCATTTTATCCACTTTTTCGGGATGACGAATCGCAATTTGTAAAGTGGTAGTCCCACCATTACTGAAACCAAAAAAATCGGCTTTATCAATGTGTAAGTTTTTAAGAAGTGTCGCCACATCATCGGCATCTTGTTCAAATGTAAGGTCAGCATTACGGTCGCTTGTTCTCCCATGCGCTTGCAACTCAACAGCAATTACTTTTCTGCTTTTAGCGAATAACGGAATCACTTTTTCGAAACTCGTCTGAATTGTTGAACCACCTCCGTGTATAAGCACAAGCGGCTTGCCTTCTCCATATACTTCGTAATACATTTTCAGTCCATTCACATCGGAATAGCCGCTACTAAAAGCCAATTTTGTTGTTTGCATTCTGTTAGTTTTTATGTCATTCTCTTTGCAAGAAATCAAGAAAAGGAATACTGTAAATATGTATTTTTTATTGAAGTTTACTATAACGATTATTTCCTTTTACTTGCTTTCGCTTCTGGATTGAAATCCAAACAAAGTTGCAACCAATAATACAAGTCCTTCGTGTTTTTATGACCATTTTCAGTAACGAAAATATAGCCTTTCATGGCTCGTCCGGTAAACTCCATTGGAATCACATGATCCTTTTCAAGCGCTTCGGCATACGCTACTTCCCCAATTCTGCAAAGCAAAAAATCTTCGCCCGTTTCCTTGTCAATATGCGTTCCGCTACACATTTTATCATCCACCATAAAACACACTCCGCTGAACATTTTCTTTTCATAGAAATTGGCTTCTTTCTGTTGAAAGAACGCTCTAATTCGTTGCGCGGTGTCTTCATTAAATGCCATAGTTTTTTTCTAGTGGTGAATTACTTAAGATTTTATTTAGGTTAAAGATACCAATTTTTCAAAAAAACTAAAAGGAGTTATTCATTGTTTTCTTCCAAAGACTACTACATCTTCTTATCAGGGTTTCCTTGTCCTGTAGTAATTAGTGGCAACAAACTATTTTGCAAATAATCGATCCAAGCGGTGGAACAAGCATTAAAACATTCAAAATTAGGCACTAGTCCCAAATGAGTAATCACCAATTTTGTTTTACCGTCTTGTTTAGAAATTTCAAAATCATTTTGGTTCCATTCCATTCATTTTGATCTTTTACAAATGACAATTTACTATCAGTCGTCAACCAAACCACTTTTTTGTCTTGTGTTACTTCTATTAGTTTGTGTTTGGAATAGTGAATGTCTCCATGGCAATAACTAAACTCATCATTCAGTTTTTCTGAATTTCCTTCCAATGCTTCACTCCACCAACCACGAACATTGTTGATCGCATTGAATACCTCATTTGCTGTTTGATCTACTACAAATGTGATTGTAAAATCTTTATTTTCCATTACCGTATTTTTTAGTTTGTGATTTTCCATTTTTTAATGTTTCCTGCATTAATGTCGTTGGTACCATCTTTCGGATTGGGCTCTCCTTTTCCGGTGTTGATTAGATTTTTCAAACTTTTTTGTATAAATCCTGTCCAGGCATCATTACAAATATTATAGCATTCATCAGTAGGCAATAAGCCTTCGTGGGTGAGTTTTACTTTGGTTTGCTTTCCTTCAGGGGTAATTTCAAAAATCATTTTGGTGTTTACCCATTCGGTTTTGTCTTGGATAAAGCTGAATTCATTGGCCATTACTTGGTATACCAATTTTTCGTTGGGAATCACTTCAATCAGTTTTATTTTACATAAGTGAAGGTCTTTGTAGTGGTAGAAAAAAGTTTCACCAAGCTTGTCGGTTTCTCCTTCAATATCTTCACTCCACCAAGCTCTAAAATTTTTAATGTTGTTGAATGCATCGGCTGGGGTTTTATCAACCAAAATGGTAGATGTGTAACTTAGATTTTCCATGGTATTTGTTTTAATTGAGAATTAGTAGTTATTTTTTAAAGGTAATTTTAAAATAATAGCGCAAGATTACTTGCGACTATTTTCTTACAACAGTAGTAACTGGTTTTTATTGCAAAACTATAATACTGTAAAGTTAACGTCTAAAAACCAAGTGTATAGGGTGTGAAATAGACTTTTTGACGGGTTGATTTAGACATACTATTTGTGTAAATTTGTACAAAGACCTTAGATATGAAACGAATCACCATATTGATCCCTGAAGGAGAAAATAACTTAAGCAGCATTGCCGGTACTTATGAAATTTTGAACAAAGCCAATAATTATTGGAAAAGTATGGGCAAAAAAGATATCTATACCATTGAAACGGCAGGTATTTCAAAAGAAGTTGAATTGCAAAACAGTTTGTTTTCTATAAAACCGCACACACACATTTCTACTATTGATAAAACCTATCTTCTCATCATTCCATCCATGAATCACAATTATGACACTGTCGTAAAAGCGAATGAATTATTAATTAATTGGATAGAAAAGCAATATAAAAACTGCGCTGAAATTGCCTGTATTTGTACTGGTTCTTTTTTGTTGGCTTCCACTGGTTTGTTGGATGGAAAAACTTGTTCCACACATTGGGCAGCTGCCGATAATTTTAGAAAGATGTTTCCAAAAGTCGACTTGCAAACGGATAAATTGATAACCGATGAAAATGGCATTTACACCAACGGTGGCGCCTACTCCTTCTTGAATTTGATGTTGTATTTGATTGAAAAGTATTTCGACCGACCAACAGCTATTTATTGCGCCAAAATTTTTCAGATAGAAATGGACAGAAGCAGCCAGTCGGCTTTTACCATATTCACAGGACAAAAACTACATAGCGATGAAATTGTAAAAGAGGCACAAAACTATATTGAAAGTAAAATTGACGAGAAAATTTCTGTAGACTATTTGTCAAACATGTATGCCGTAAGCAGAAGAAACTTTGACCGAAGGTTTATAAAAGCCACCGGAAATACGCCTATCGAATACATGCAAAGGGTAAAAGTGGAATCAGCCAAAAAAGCACTGGAAACCAGTCGCAAAACGATCAACGAAGTGATGTATGAAGTCGGTTATTCTGATGTCAAAGCGTTTAGAGAAGTCTTTAGAAAAATTACAGGTATTTCTCCTTTGGAGTATAAATCGAAATATAATAAGGGGAATTGAAATAGTAATATTGTTGAATTTTATACTATTTCTTTCAATTCAAATTTTTCAACAACCCATTCTTCTGTTTTATAAATTGGTTTAATAAAACCAAAATAACACCAAATACCAGAAATAATTCCACATAAAGAAAAAAGCAATCGATCATAAATATCTGGCTTTTTTAAAACATCATTAATTGTTATTTCTGTCATAAAAAGTGCTCCTGAAATAAATGTCACTACAATAATACCAAAGAAGGCAAGATTACGATAATTGGGTTTTATCTTTACTTCTAGTTTTGTTGGATTTTCATTTAAAATTTTTGAAGTAATCAATGGATGGTGTTCTAGAAAAGCATCTATCCCAAAAGATTCCCTATAAATTTCAAATTCATTATTTTTTATTTGACTATAAAATTTATCAACTATAAATCCGTCTTCAACTTTATCTTTTAGAGAATTTATTATGTCATATATCTCCTCTTTTGTTTTAAGAGTATTATACTTTTTAATAATTGTAAAAGGCATTGTCATTTTGAGTATTTTTTTCATTTACAATAAGTGTAACGAACTATCGGTTTCATAAAGTTAAAAAAACTTTAAAACAGCATTTTCTACCGAACGAATATAGCAATTAAAACAATAATTGCATTAGGAAACCAATCTTACCAGAATTTACTTCAACCGTTTTGCTTTAAGCTTCATTCCTGTTGAAATCACTGTCAATTCGTATGCTTTAGTTTGTTCGTTAAACGAAAATACATAGCCGTCTTTTGAATTTGGCTTGTTAAAAAAAGTGGTTTCTGTGTCTGGGCTTATTTCTGCTTTATCTTCGCCTTCGTAAACCACAAACAATTTATTATCAATAAGTTGAATTGAAAACACTTCTGAAATATCAGCTTCTAAAGCAAATTTTCCAACATAACGGCTTAAAACAGCATCAGTTATATTTATTTTCTGACGGTTAATGACATGTGGTATTTCATAAGGTTTGTGATCAATAATATTCACAATATCAACAGTCATTTCCTGAATAGGAATGTCGGTGTAGTTAGAAACGAAAATGAAATCTACAGATGTCTTTAAGTTTTTATAAAAATAAGCCCTGTAACCTGGTCTGCCTCCCGCTTGTATCAAAGTACTGTCTTTTCCAAACAATTCCAAAACAAGTTTTTTGTCTAGAAACTTCCCAGTAAAAGCTTGTTTGCTAAAACTATAAAGATCCGATATAGTCGAAAAATAGTTACCTGTTTCAAATCTGTTGATATACGTTTTAGGGGTTGAAACTACTTTCCCATTGTCGTTTTGAAATCCGTAAACAAAATTAGGAATTGATTTTGCAGCATTAAACTCAGTCGTATTCTTGAGTTTCATTTTTTGGAATATTTCCTTTTCAATAAATGCCAAATACCCTTTATTTGAAGTTTTATCAATAATATAATGCAATAAAAAATACCCAACGTTAGAATAAAGCGTTTGAGCGCCTGGTTCAAATTGTAATTTTTCTGCTTTCGCTAACCCTACAATTTTGGTTAAAGATAGATTATCGTACTTCTCATAATCTGTAAGTTCTCTTGGCAAACCAGATTGATGATGCATTAAATGTTCAATCGTAATTTTGTCACCATTTGGAAAGTCCGGAATGAACTTGCTCAGCTTGTCATTCAATGTTATTTTTTTAAGCTCAACAAGTTTCAAAATGCTGTACTTAATAAACACTTTTGAAACAGATGCAATAATAAACCGGCTTTCCTTCTTTACTTTCAAACTATCGTTCTCCCCTTTCATATTGTAGGTCTTGTCAAGTAACACTTGCCCATCTTTTGAAATCATCACATTCCCGTTGAAGTTTTTCATATCAGTAAGTGCCGTAAAATATTGATCCAGTTTAAACGATAAACTGTCATTTTTAACTTGTCCAAAAAAAGTGGTGGTCGTGAGGAGTAAAATAAATAGCGCTAATTTTTTCATTAAAAGTGGTTGATTGAATTTATTACTGTTGGTCTTTGTATTACAGTAAATGTTACAAGGCTGCCTTTTTTTAGTCTATAGAAAATTATCTCTATAATTTATTAAAGATTTTCTTGAAACGGGATTACCATGTCCAAGATAGAATTTTTGGGTATTTAGAGACAGGATTTTATTTATACTGCTTTTTACTTGTTCTAAATTGTCGTGAAAAGGTGGATGTTTCATTCTTGAATTTAATATAATACCTCCTAGTAATATTCCCGAAGATGCCAAATCCATTATTATTGCATCTCCATTTCCAAGGACAACAGATAAAGAGCCTGGCGTGTGTCCCGGTGTATGAATTATTTTTCCGATTATTCCATAATGGGATAAATCATATTCTTCGTTCTCATTTAATAATATATCTGGTAAACAAGAAGAAGCTTTATCATTTGCTAATTTTGGTTTAAGAACAATATCCCAAAGTTTATGGTTTGGTTTTAAAGTTTCAAACATACTCTTTCCTGTTTCTAAAGCTATTTTGTCCAAGTTGTGCATTAAAACAGGAACTTTTAAAATATCCTTTAATTCTTTTGCACTTCCAAAATGATCAATATGTCCGTGTGTTATGATTATTAAACCAATATCTTCTAATTTGATATCGTGATTTTTTAATTGTTTTATAATTTTTTTCTCACTGTTGGGAACGCCTGTGTCAACCAAAATGTGTTTTGTCTGTCCTTTTATAAGGAAACAATTTATCATACCCATTGGAAAAACTGACAACTGAATGATTTCTTGCATTTTTATAATTTAATTTTGTGAATACTTATGCAAAATTCAATCATAAAAAAAAGAAAATACTTGATAAATGTTAGGAAATTATTTTTCTCCGAATTCTACTTAAAGACTCTGGCTTAATTCCAATATAGGAAGCGATATATTGTATTGGAACATTTTTAATTACTTCTGGTTGTTCCTCTAATAATTTTAAATAACGTTTTTCAGCAGAAAGAGAGAGCAAATCAGTTGTTCGTTGAAGACTAAACCTAAGGGTATCTTCATACACATGTTTACAGAAAGTACTCCAAGCTGCAATGTCTGTGGTTAATCTGTCATAATCCGCTTTGATTATGTAAAGCACTTCGCAGTCAGAAATACATTGAACAGTCACATTTGAAAATTCGCCTGTAACAAAGCTATTAAAGCCTGTTATAAAACTATTTCCCCTTACTATTTGAGTTGTAATTTCCGTTCCTTCCTCGATGTAAAATGTTCTGAGAAAACCACTTTTAATAAAATAAAGTTTTTGGGCAACTGTATTTTCTTTTTCGAGAATGGAGCCTTTTGAAAAATTCGCATATTTAAAAGATTGTCTCAGGAGTCTGACGTCTTTATCTGAAACATTAATGAAGTCTGAGATATATTTAAATAAGGGCTCAATTGTCATATTACCGTTTGTCGCTATGGTTACTGTAACGTCCCAAAGCTTAGTGAAGTTGGGAAATTTATACCCATTCCATCAGGACTGAAGTCAAATATATAAAATTACGCTTAAATTTCACCTTAAAACCACAATCTTATGAAACTGGCTTTTTCGTTTAAGTCTATGCTGCATAATTTACAGCAACAGCGTTTTGGATCTGAATTATTTATATAAAAAACCTGACAGATTTAAAATCTGCCAGGTTCTTATCTATTCATGTAAGCAACAAAGTGTCACTACTGTAATTTCTTTCTTTTCATAGGAGAATTAGCATATTTGGCTGCAGAAATAGCAAAACTAAAGTCCCCAAAAATATTGTTATTGATGGTGTCCTTATCATACGGCGCTATAGTGCTGTAAACATGACAACTATAACAAGTGTTCTTATTCTGCACATAGCTTTCCATAGTGGTATTGGCAACAATTGTTTTACCACTTGTCATCGAGGAAGTATTTAGTTTACGTGGTATTTGAACAGGAACTGTAGGGTCTGGCTGTGGTAATTGTGACCAAATAACATCAACCAACTGATAATACTGAAATACCGAACTAGGATAAAAACCACGAATACTACTTTGCATTTTTGCATTAATAGGTGCTGCATCTTCAGCATCAATACTATTCACTCGAGTAATTTGTATAGGAACTGATCCGGCTTGTGCCAAATAATAAGGTGGAGATACATTTGCAGTACAGTTCACAGTGGCTGTTTTTCCACCCTTCAGACTCACTTGCCTTGGAGTACAGTTTTTATTGTAAAAATTATAGCCATATGCAGGTGGTGTTTCGTTTGCTGCATTAGGAACATTGTCAACATGCTCAAAAGTGGCCCATACCCACGTAGGCTGGTTTTTCGTTTTGTGCAAGATATGCATACCTACTAGAGCAACAGTAACAGTGCGTAATTTTCCTGTCGCAGCATCCAAAACAACTGCTTTCGACAACTTATAGTGTTCCCATTTAGGCGATTTAATGTTATCCACTTCCATCCAAGCCGCCTTTATCTCAATAGCACCAACAACCCCATTGTAAACGCCTTGAGGAAAATTGAGCGGAACTCCTTTTTGAGCTGCATCATGTTGTGTAATGGCATTGTAATAACCATTGCTCACAACAAAATTATAATAGTCTTGATTAAGCATAATTTCATACCATACATTGGTACCATTTTGAGCACCAAGCCAATTGGGTTGACCAAAAGGCGCTGCCTGATGAGGATCAAGCCCCCTGATTGTATCTGCATCGGCAAATTTTGCAGTAAAGGTTAAAAGCTTCGTTTTGGTAGTATTCATTAAAAGTTTTTGGCTTTTAAATTTCGAAGCATACTCTGGTGACACCAAGGTTCCCCATGCTGGTGGTTTTACACCAGTGGGCTGAAACAAAACTTGTTTTGGCATATACGTCTCCCAAACAACTGGAGAATAATCATTGGGGTTACCAAAATTACTCCCGTCCGCAGCCCAATTTAAAGAAATAAATTCCTGCCAGGCAAAACAATCGGCTTGGGACTGATTGTTAAAAGAAGGTAAATCTCCCGGAACGTTATTATTAAAATTAATTAAAACATTATACAATGATGATGTCGAATAGCAATCACAAGTGTTATCTGCAATAGGTGATTTTTTATAATCACCATCTTTAACTTGTAAACTTGTTATCGCAAACCAAAAAAATATAATAATAAAGAAAGCGCCTAAAAACTTAAGTTTATGACTTTTCATATAATATGATTAATAGATTATTGTTAAGATTTTTTAATAACCAAACAACCTAAATCATATTTTATGTAAAATACGATTTAGGTTTTTGGTAGGTTTATTGCTTTTTGAAAAAAGAGCTATTGAACATTAATAGAGACTACTATTGAGCCTAGATTATCTTTCAATCCTGCCCCATATTCTCCATTAAGATCGTCGTTAATACACAATTGTATTTCTCCTGAAAGATTTTGAGGTAGAGTTGTCCCCATTCCTATCAGGAAAATAGCATTACCCACTTTCCCTATTAAGGCACCTTCATTTTGTCCTGGCATAGTATAGCCGGATTTTGCCGCAATAAATGTTGGGTTACCATACGCATTATACAACTGCCCGTTATTAATATTAGGGTTCGCAGTCCATAAGCCAGACGCATAATTAACATGCACTGTATTGCTTGGAGCAATAACAACACCCGTATTTTGCCAAGCAATGTCTGCTTGAACGGTAACTGGTGTAACTAAAAATAAAGCAGGCATAGCAGAATTTAGACTTTGACCAGTATTTGTTACATACACTCCTTTTTGTCCTACCGTAGCAGCCGAAGTAACACTTACCGAGATGTATAATGCAGTATTGGTACTAGGTTGGCTATTTCCAGGGACTGCATAATTAATGTTTTCTTTTACCGAAGTCACTACAGCCTTTATGTTTGGGTCATCAAAAGTCACACTTGGATAGGTTGAAGGATCGTCTTCCTTTGCAGTACAGGTACCAACAACCACAACCATTTGAGCTAGTGAAGTTCCAACGTTTATATTTAAAGGGACATACGTACTGTTACTCAACAACGAAATAGGATTGTTTACCGGATTGGGCACCATTGTATTATACATCTGATTGAAATAATCTTGGTAAAATATTTGCAATGGTTGTGCGAAAGTATTCTCCGGTGAAGTGCTTCCTACAGGGCCATATCCTTTTGGCATAGTACCCGCATAAGCCGCAGCAACAATTTGCATTTTAAAAGTTGCCGCAATTTGTGAAGCCCAGTCGATATCTTGTTCTGATATAGTGATATCACTTACAGTATACCCTTTACTTTCAGGAACTTCATAAACAGCATGCAAAATAAAATTACCTGGCAATGGCTTACCATTTTCATCATTTAATGTTTGAGATCCTCTTACAATGGTCCAAAAAGTCGAGGCGTCTGTACCATCAGGTGTGATGTAATTTGAAAAATCAGGCATTTGAATATATAATCCAGGAGGATTAGCAAGGGTGACCATATTGGCAGCAGTAACAAAATTATTTACATTACCTCCAATATTAGGATCACTGTTACGGAAACGCTGTCCAAAAACCCCCACACAAATCAAATCGTTGTATTCTGAAGAAGGCCACATGGTAGTACCATTTTCTGGATTAAAACGTTGTACTGTAGAAGTAGTCGCCAATCCAATTTCTGTTTGTAAAGTATTTGGTGTACTCGTAAGGTGTATCGCTCCTCCTTTTGTACCATCAGAGCTTGTACCTGAATTCCATTTATTCAAAGGATTATAAGCGGGTTGATTCGTGATCGGATTTTCAACGCCCGGCAAACTTAAATCCTGTAATGTAATTTGAGGTTTATTAAGAATCGTTTGATACAACTCCAGTACTTTATTAGGGTCAATTTCCCATAAAGTGTTCCAATACTCAGGATTTTCACAAGTAAAATCAATTCTCACAATCTGATTTTTGGCATTACGAGTCACTGCCCATTCGCAATATTCATCTTGCCAACCTCTTGGTCCATAAGGAAAATAAGGTACTTGTTGCCCAGTTGTGCTGCAAGGAGAATTAGTAATTTGTCCTGACATATTTCCAATATCTGCCATTTCATCTAATTGCGTTTGACTCGCATTAGGGAAATTATACGCAAGTCTTCCAGGAAATGCAGACCATTTTATACTGGCCGTTTGACTATTAGGATTGTTGTCAATTGGATTGTAATAATTGGTGGTTTCTGGAGTGTTTGTTGAGTTCCAAGGGTTATTTAGCATCCCTTGTTGCGTAAATCCATCAAGATTATTACTCCAAGACTCATCCATTGCTTGTTGTTTGATTGGATTCTCAGTAAAATCCTGAATACCGGCTGGCGTACGAAATTGAAAAGAAGATTGAGTTTCTTCTTTAATTCCTTTTACGGTTTCGTTGTTTTCTAATGTTTTCATGTTTACGTAGTTAAATTATTTATTTGTTTTTGTATTTTCTTGGTCATCTATAAGAAGAAGTAATCTTTTATAAAAGTAATCTTTTTCTTACTTTACTAATGTATTGATAGGAGTTAAGAAATGGTTACTATTTTACCGTATTATTTGTTAAATCTTTAAATCAGAATGAAGTGTGTTAACTTGTTTTATTTAATTCAGAAATAAAAGGGTGAAGACATACAGGAATTTGAAAGCACTATTGAGATCATATTTTCAAACCATATCTATAACAAATAAAAAAGGTGCCTATTCATTATAGGCACCTTTTTTATCATGCTTTGCCAGGTTGAGTCCCCAGATTCAAGCAGATTGTTTTCACGCAAAAAGCCATTCACAAATACATGCAAATGGCTTTTAGTCTGAAAGATATTTAATTAGAATTTTCCGTTGTTGTTTTTCCAATTTTCTTTTGTTGGAATTTCTTCAATGGTATCCCAATGTTCCGCAATTTTTCCATTCTCAATTCTAAACAAATCATAAAAAGAAGTCGGTTTTCCAGCAAAATGACCTTCACTAACCATTAAAACAAAATCTCCTTCGCCTAATACTTTGTGAATTTTATTGTATTCTAATGTTATGCCTTGTTTTGCCCATTCTCCCAATGCTGTTACAATACTGGACAATTGATCGGCAACCATTGGATTATGTTGAATGTAATTATTCCCATCATAATAACCCGCAGCTTTCTCCATTTTACGGTTTATTAAAATGTCATCAGCATATGTTCTAATCAATTTTTTATTGGCTTCAGTTTTGTTAAGGTCTTTAATATCAGTTGGACCGTCTGTCATCGTACGCCCACTTGGATTTGGTTTTGCCGTTTCCTGCAAATTATCCCAATGTTCAACGATTAGTCCATCTTCAAAACGAAAAATATCAAAGCCTATTTTTGGACCAAAAAAATCATATTCTGTATGTGCAAATACAAAGTCCCCGTCTTGAAAAGCCCTAACCGTATTTACTTTTGCCGAACCTTTTGGCAAGGCCTGCAAAAGAGCTCCAAAACCAGCAAGTCCGTCTGCAACT
>JBDTNG010000040.1:0-6616 GCA_039933895.1 Flavobacterium sp.
ATTAACATACTTTTAAAACTGTTTCAAATAATCTTAGTTAACTTTAAGCTTTTAATTTTTTAAGCTATGTTAAACTTCGAATTATACAATCCTACCAACTACGTTTTTGGCAAAGGACAAACCTCAAAAATTTCCGAACTCATTCCTGCAAACAGCAAAGTCTTATTGGCTTATGGAGGCGGAAGTATTTTTAAAAATGGTGTTTATGACCAAGTCAAAACCGCTTTATCAGCTTTTCAAGTAATTGAATTTAGTGGCATTGAACCCAATCCGCGTTATGAAACTTTAATGAAAGCGGTAGATATTATCCGTTCTGAAAACATTACTTTTATTTTAGCCGTTGGTGGCGGAAGTGTCATCGATGGTGTCAAATTTCTTTCGGCTGCGGTAAAATTTGAAGGGAATCCCATGGATATTCTGCACAAACGATTACTAATTAAGGATTTGTCGCAAGTCATTCCTTTTGGCACTGTCTTAACCTTGCCAGCTACGGGAAGTGAAATGAATTCTGGTGCGGTAATTACCATTAATGAAACTCAGGAAAAATTGGCTTTTGGCGGAAGTGCTTTATTTCCACAATTTTCAATTTGTGATCCAACAGTTATTGCTTCGCTACCAAAAAGACAAATTCAAAACGGAATTGTTGACGCTTACACACACGTGATGGAACAATATTTAACCTATCCACATGACGCTATGCTACAAGACCGAATTGCAGAAGGAATTTTGCAGACTTTAGTCGAAATTGGTCCCGATGTAGTAGAAAATCCAACCGATTATAAATTGGCATCCAATTATATGTGGTCGTGTACCATGGCATTGAACGGATTGATTCAAAAAGGCGTTCCTTCCGATTGGGCAACACATATGATTGGCCATGAATTGACCGCTTTATACGAAATTGACCATGCAAGAACCCTTGCGATTATTGGTCCAAACCTTTATAAAGTATTGTTTGAAACCAAAAAAGAAAAATTAGCGCAATATGGCGAACGTATTTTTGGAGTGAAAGGCAATTCAATCGAAGAAAAGGCAGAAAAAGCAATTGAAGAAACCGTGCAATTTTTCCACAGAATGGGCATGCAAACCACACTTTCTGAATACACCGAAGACTTTGCCAAAACAGCCGATTTTATCGTCAATCGTTTTGAAGAAAGAGGTTGGAAGGCTTTGGGCGAAAAACAAAACATCACCACGCAAAAAGTTCGAGAAATTGTAGAAATGAGTTATTAGTTTAGAAAGAATAGAAGAAAGAGTCAAGAAGAAATATAATGAAGTCTTGACTCTTTCTTCGGAACCAATTATAATAACCGAAAAGGCGTTCAAGATATATTTCCTGAACGCCTTTTTCTAAACACCAAAAACAAAACGTAATTTAACTTAACTTTATTTTTACATAACTAACTCACTTTTTTAACGGTACTCTTGGTACGCTTAACAGATTGTCTTAGATATTGTATAAAACCTCTTCCCACAAATTCGTATGTTGTTCCAGAAGCATTATGGTACAATCTAATTCTGTTGTCATTAATAACGCTAAGAGTGAATGATTCATTGCCCCAAAAATCATAATCTAATGTTAAAATTTTTTGATACGGGTTACTTGTCCCGAAAACACTGTAGTTCCCAGTGAAATCCCAATAGATGTTATTTACATTTGTTCCCGGCGCATCTTGAGAAGAACGGAAAGTATCATCATTTCCTCCAGCCAAAAACGCTACAAAATGTTCGTTATCAAAATCATTCAAAGCACCAACATGACTCGTATAAACTTTTTCCCAAGCTTTATATTCTTGTAGAAAATAATTAATATTATCATAAAAAAGTCGGTCGTAATCAAAAGAACTTTTTTGGTAACCCTTCAAATAATAGGTTGTATTTTGTTGTCTGTCATACAAACGTATCTCATTCGGAGAAGTCTGAATTACTTCCAAATCATAAGTCCCATAGATATCATGGTAAAAACGAATTGAATTAGGAAAAAAATCATAATAACCCACTCTTATTCCCAATCCACCACCAGTTGTTCCAATGCCAACCAAATTATTATTAGCATACAAACTTCCGTTAACAAACGAAATTGTAAAGGCACGAGATAAAAAAGGAACATCACCGTTACCTGTAGTTCTGTCATAATCTATATACCATAAATCATAACCTTCCATCAATTGTGGCAATGGAATACTATTATCCACATAACCATCATCAGCCACATAAACATCTGCCGTACAAGACGAAAATAAAAAGGGCAGTGTTATCGCAATCATCAGTAATTTTATAGCTTTCATAACTTTATTGTATTAGGTTTGAATGAGTATATTCAATATGCGTGCCAGAATTTAAATTATTGGGTTTTTTAAACCATAAGATTTTCTGCCTTTTAACTATTTTGATTACTTTTGAATAATAAATTATTAAGATTTATCTTGAGCTAATCCCACTTCCCGATAGCTATAGGGACGCTATATCTTTTTAAATTGTCAACTCATGTGAATCCCGAAAATTCGGGAGGGCATTTTTCACTACAATTTAAAAAGAATATCGCTACTATCGGGGCTAAAAAGAAACAAATGAATACAAAACCGAAATTTGCTGTAATAGGTGGTGGAAGCTGGGCAACAGCCATCACCAAAATGTTGTGTGTTAACCTTGACGAAGTGGCATGGTATATGCGAAATCAAGATGCTGTAAACCACATCAAAGCCTACAAACACAATCCCAATTACCTAAGTTCTGTAGAGTTTGATTTGACCAAACTTCAACTGACCACAAATATCAATGAAGCTATTGCTTACGCCGATTATATTATTTTTGCTATTCCATCTGCTTTTTTAAGTACTGAATTGGAAAAAATGACTGAGTCATTAGAAGGCAAAGTGATTTTTTCTGCCATTAAAGGTATTGTTCCAGAAAGCAGTTTGATTGTTGGAGAGCATTTTCACAAGAAATATGACATCCCTTATGACAATATTGGAGTAATTACGGGTCCTTGTCACGCGGAGGAAGTTGCATTAGAACGTTTATCCTATCTAACCATTGCTTGCGGTGATGCTGGTAAAGCCAAAATTGTAGCCAAATGCCTTTCAGGAAATTACATCAAAGCTAAAATTTCAGATGATATTATCGGAACTGAATACGCTGCTATGCTTAAAAATATTTATGCTATTGCGGCTGGAATTGCGCATGGATTGGGTTATGGAGATAATTTCCAGTCGGTTTTAATGAGTAATGGAATTCGCGAAATGAAGAAATTCATTCGTAAAGTACACAAAATGAAACGTAACATTAATAATTCAGCTTATTTGGGCGATTTATTGGTGACTGGTTATTCGGTTTTTTCGAGAAACAGAATGTTTGGAAACATGATTGGTAAAGGATACACTGTAAAATCGGCACAAATGGAAATGAGTATGGTTGCAGAAGGTTATTATGCTACTAAAAGTGCTTACAAACTCAATCAAGAATATGGTGCGAAAACGCCTATTATCAATGCGGTTTACGATATTTTATACGATGGTAAAGATGCCAAAACTGTATTTAAAAAACTAACAGACAAACTGGATTAGTTTTAGAAGAATTAAAAAATATAAAAGAGAAAAGGGATAAGTAAAAGCGGTAACAACACCATTTTTACTCATCCCTTTTCTCCTAGCTCTTATCACTTTTTATCTCGCAATCACGCCGTCAACAAACAAAATAGGCACTTCTTCGACTACTTGTTCATTTATTGAGCCTTTTATGAAAGTAAACTTCTTATCATATAATGTGTTTTCAATAAAGTAAGTGACCATGAACTCGTTGTTAAGTTCTAAAACGCTTTTTTCAACCATTTCAACTTTGACCACACTAACCGATGGTATATGTTGAAATGCATGGCGTAAAAGCGACGTTTTTTTCATTTCACCGGCTATTGTCCCAAATGCTTTTGAAACGACCATAACGCTGTCTAAATCGAAATCAGAGTCGTTTATTAGGTAAATATTCCAAACCTTTTCCATGAAATCATCACTCCACTCCTGTACGGCAGCCAGGAATACATTTTCAACTTCTGGAATTGTAATATCTTTTTTCATTTATATATTCGACTTGAATTGTTCTAAGAAACGAACATCATTTTCATAGAACATACGGATATCGCTGATTTGGTACAACAACATGGCCATACGCTCAATCCCCATCCCGAATGCAAAACCATTAAATTCGTCTGGATTGATATCGCAATTTTTCAAAACATTAGGATCAACCATTCCACAACCCATAATTTCTAACCAACCTGTTCCTTTGGTGATTCTGTAATCGGTTTCTGTTTTTAGACCCCAATAAATATCAACCTCAGCACTTGGCTCGGTAAATGGAAAATAAGACGGACGCAAACGTATTTTTGACTTTCCGAACATTTCTTTGGTGAAATATAATAACGTTTGCTTCAAATCGGCAAACGAAACATCTTTGTCAATGTACAATCCTTCCACTTGGTGGAAAATACAGTGCGAACGAGACGAAACTGCTTCGTTACGAAACACACGTCCTGGAGAAATCGTACGAATTGGCGGTTTGTTGTTTTCCATGTAACGCACCTGAACCGATGAAGTGTGTGTACGCAACAATACATCTGGATTGGTCTGAATGAAAAATGTATCCTGCATGTCTCTCGCCGGATGGTATTCTGGCAAGTTTAATGCAGTGAAGTTATGCCAGTCGTCTTCGATTTCCGGTCCTTCAGAAACATTGAAACCAATGTTAGAGAAAATATCAATTACTTGGTTTTTTACCAAAGAAATAGGATGACGAGAACCTATTTTAATTGGCTCTGACGGACGAGACAAATCGCCATAAATCCCTTTTATTTCTTCTTTGCTTTCCAATTCGTCCTGAATCGATTTTACTTTTTCTTCCGCAATGGTCTTAAGCAAATTGATGACCTGTCCAAATTCTTTTTTCTGATCGTTGGGTACATTTTTGAATTCGGCAAAAATATCTTTCACCAAACCTTTGCTTCCAAGGAATTTGATTCGGAATTCTTCTAATTTTTCTTTGTTTTGAGTTGAAAAAGCTTTTGCTTCAGCAATGTATTCTTTAATCTTGTCTGTCATCGTTCGTTCAATAAAGGTGCAAATTTAGGGAAAAGTTGGAAGATGGAAGATGGAAGATGGAAGTTTTTGTGAATTTCAATCACATTTCCAATATCTAAACTTCTCAAAGCATTACTCGATGAATTTTTTTTCTAAAAAATAATTCACAATCGCTTCTTTCATCAATACTGATTGTTCACCAGCTTTCAATGGTGGCAATTCTTCTTTTACTTTATAATGTGGCCATCCATCATTATCAAAAAACTCAAATTCATAGTAACCATAAGGCTCGAGCAATCGGCAAATGGCAATATGCATTAAGTTTAGCTTTTCGTCTTTTTTATAAGTTTGATGGAATTTACCCAATTCCTGTACGCCAATTAAATAAATAATGGCATCTAAATCTAAATCTTCTCCTTGCGAGAATTGATCCGAAAGTAAGTTAACAAGCTGTTCCCAGCGTTCTTTAAGTTGTATATCTCTTGACATTTATCTAATTATGAGTATGATTGATGCATTATAAACTCATCAATCAGAATATTTTATTGCAAAGATAGGAAGTTCATCTATTGAAAAATTTCTTTTTTATTGCTTCTTTAGTCGGTTTTCTTAATTTTGACAAAAACACAAACATGGGATTTATTGATATTGTTTTGGCTGCTTTGTTGGCTTTCGGATTTTATAAAGGCTGTAAAAATGGTCTTTTTGTCGAATTGGCTTCTTTGATTTCGTTTGTAATTGGTATTTATGTAGCTATCAAATTTTCTTACCTGGTGTCTGCTTTTTTAGGAAAACATGTTTCTTGGTCACCGAAAACCATTCAGATTTCTGCTTTTGTTATTACTTTATTGTTGGTCATTGTAATCATTCATTTGTTAGCTAAAATACTGACCGGTGTTGCCAGTTTTGCTTTTTTAGGTTGGGCCAACACTTTGATTGGAGGGATTTTTGCAGTTATTAAAACGGCATTATTCATAGGAATTGTATTGAGTTTGTTCCAAAAAGTGAATATCAACAACATGTTGGTCTCTAAAAAAACGCAAGAAGGCTCTCTCTTTTTTAACCCTTGTATTAAAACTGCCGAAGTAATATTACCGGTTTTAACGGATTGGTTTGAAGATTTGAAAACGAAAGCAACAAGTTCGAATAAAGAAGAGGAAAAGAATTCAGAAGACAAATAATTTTCTGAACCTTATCGATTTATTTCAATTCCTTAATAGCGCTTTTCTCAATCCATCCTTCTTTTTGGTCCAATAATTGTATTTTTTTGTAATTGTTAAGGCTTTCCAAAACGTATACTTTGGTACCAGCATGCAATACAAATGCATCTTGCGCAGCAGAATTGGGTTCGCTTTTGACAGTCGTAACGTCAGCAAAAACAATGGCTGGCCTATCGTTTTGGCGTCGATTTTTTTCAAAGAAACCAGCAGAAACACTCATGATATCAAACAACAACAGAAATACCATTGCAACAAAGAAAATTCTTTTAAGTACAGTAGTATTCGACAAATAATAACCTAGAAAAGACACTAAAAATAACATCG
>JBDTNG010000041.1:0-10412 GCA_039933895.1 Flavobacterium sp.
CGCGCCTGCTTTGGGAGCAGGAGGCCGCAGGTTCGAATCCTGCCACCCCGACAACCTTGTTGTCAATTCATAAAAAAAGACCTGTAAATCATATGACTTACAGGTCTTTTTACTTAAAACTAACCCTAAATTTATTTTTTGACGATAATGTATGTTTCTGATATTACTTTATCTGATTTAGGATCGTAAGTTTCCAAAACCAAATTACCATTAACATCAAAATAACCTACAGCCGTTTTACTTTTTGATTTGTATACATAACTGTTAATAGATGTTTTTCTTAATACAGCCGTGTTTCCAGTTCCATAAATTACCTTATAACCTGCTGGATCTGAAACCAATTTGTATTTACTTCCGCCTAATTCATAATACGACGATCTATCTACATCTACTGTTCTAGTAGTTCCGTCAGGGTTTGTAATTTTCGTAACCGAAGTCACTTGTACGGGAGATTCTTTCATCTCAACGTTAATAGTGTTGGCTTTCGGTTCTTTCAATTCGACGTTTTGAACTTCTCTAACATTTTCTTTTTTAACGAAAGTTTTATCTTGATCAGAATTTGAAACAGTCGTAACAGTTGTTTTAGTCGTTTCTTTTACATTTTTGTTTTGCGCCTGACTATTTAATGAAAATAGAAAAATAGTCATTGTTAAAAATATCGTTTTCATAATTGTTTGTTTTTTAATGGATTAATACATTACAAATCTATATCTATTTGCCATGAGAAGTATTTCAGAATTACTGCTATAAGTTTCATAATTCACAGATTTAAAGGATAATGTCTATTAAAATTGTAATTTTGGTAATTAAAACTGCAATGTCTCTACTTCAAAAATCCATTCTAACTCTTCTGATAATTTGCAGTTATCAAGCGCTTGCTCAGGTTAATCCCAAAGCAAAGGATACTTCTAAAATGTACCGAGACATTGAAAAATATTCCAAAAAAAGGAAATTCACGCAGTTTGTACATAAACTAATTTTTGAGCCGGTTGCCAAAAAAAAATTGATAAAGATTGCCAAACAAAAAATCAGAAAGAACTCTTTTCAGAAACTAAAAAAACCAGGATACGCTCAGTTTGAAGGCAAAATCATTCGAAACATCAACATTGAAACACTCGATCCCTTTGGATATTCTGAACTTGATACCGCAGTAAAACCAAAGATATTTGTTCACAAAGCTGGAAATGCATTGCATGCAAAAACTAAAAATTTTGCTATTAGAAATCTACTTCTTATAAAAAGAAGCAAACCCTTAGATTCACTTTTGGTGAAAGAATCAGAAAGATTGATCAGGAGTCAACGTTATATTAGACGTGTGGTCATTAATACTGAGCTGGTATCTGAAACTTCGGATTCGGTTGATGTTTCTATAAGGGTTTTAGATTCTTGGAGTTTGGTCCCTGACTTTGCAACATCAAATTCAAAATCAACTTTTTATTTGAATGAGAAAAACTTTTTAGGCTTCGGACATCAATTTTCAAATACTTACATAAATAGTTTAGAGAGTACCCAAAACGGTTATAAAACAAGCTATACTGTACCCAACGTTATGAACACTTTTATTAGTGCTTCGGTGAGTTATAATATTGATTTGATTGGAAATTATTCGAAATTTGTTGCTGTTGAAAGACCTTTCTTTTCCACGTATGCAAAATGGGCCGCAGGAGTATATTTAGATCAGCAATACGCAAAAAACATTATCGTTGACAGCAGTCAGGTTTCGCATCCCCAGAATTTCAAATACAATTCGCAGGATTATTGGGCTGGACAAGCTTTTCGGATTTTTAAAGGAAACACTGAGGACGACAGAGCCTCCAATCTTATTACAGCTGTACGTTATTTCAATAAGGAATTTGTAGAAAAACCCTTTCCGCTTCAAGACAGTTTAGGAATTTATTCGAGGGAGAATCTATACTTGGCAAGCATTGGTATCACTACAAGAAAGTATACTCAGGATAAATATATCTTCAATTTTGATATTGTAGAAGATGTGGCATCTGGTGTTTTGTATAACATTACCAGTGGTTTTCAGAAAAAAAATCACAGCTATCGATTCTATTTAGGTGGAAGATTTGCCTTAGGTAAGTATTATGATTTTGGTTATTTAAGTGGTGATATTCAGTATGGGACTTACTTTGAACATTCAAAAACAGTACAAAGTACCATCAATTTTAGTGCGGTTTACTTTACCAATTTACTGGAGACAGGAAAATGGAAATTCCGACAATTTATAAAACCGCAACTTATTATTGGTAGTAACAGATTGAATTCTGATTCAGACCGACTGACATTCAACGATGGTGATTCTGGAATTCAAGGATTTAGTAGTGCATCGCTCAAGGGAACTAAAAAACTATTGGTCACTTTTCAAACACAAGGATATTCGCCTTGGAGGCTTTGGGGATTTCGTTTGAATCCTTATTTTAATTTCTCGTTGGGTATGTTGGGTCAGGAGAATATTGATTTTAAAGGTAGTAAAATCTATTCGCAATTTGGCTTGGGCATCATAATAAGTAATGACTATTTAGTATTTCATTCCTTCCAGTTTTCATTCTCTTATTATCCAAATATACCTGGTGATGCAGGTTCAATATTTAAAACCAATACGATTAAAACATACGATTTCGGATTACAGAATTTTGACATTTCTAAACCTGCTGTTGTTCCCTATCAATAAAAAAATCGAAACTTTCATTTCGATTATTATTCTATTTTAAGACTTGATACTTAAGTCTTTCTATTTTTTATTGGAAAATTTTTTCACTACAAATTTCAATGCCGAGCCCAATACTTTTTTCACAGGATTTTTGCTGTTTGAAGTATTAAGAATTTCATTAGACAAATAACTTTTAGCTAGATTAAAAGCGCCCATTAGTAAATCGGTTCCAATACCTGGCGTAGAAGTCACTTCTTGAAACGTACTTTTAATAAAATTCAATGGTTTTAAGCTCTCGAAAGTGACTTGAACTTGCTCTTTGAGTGATTGTAATTCCTGCGTTTGCTTGTTTTCTAAAAAAACAATTTTCTGCATTAGCAGTGCTTTGTTGTCTCTAGTTTTCATATTAATTCTTCTTTAAGTGTGTTATTAATAATGAAATCACTCACTGGTTTTTTTATCCATTGATGTCTAAAAACAAGGAATAACAATGCCAATAACAGATAAAAACCTGCCACTATAAAAAAACCATAATATGATGCACCTAATACCTCACCTATCCATAAGGCAAGACCAATATTAACCAACAGCGACACAATTACCATAATTAAGATAATGGTCAATTTTACAGCCAAGGAGGAGAAAATTTCTGCCGATTTATAAACGGTATTGTACTTGGCCAATTCTAAAGATGTTTTGGCATAGCGTTCTGCTTTCTCAATCAGTTTTTCTATTGTTGTGGCACTATTTTCCATAATTTAATTTTAAAATTTGAAGTAAAAGCTAAAAAACCTGTTTAATGCTTTTATAATTACATTAAACAGGTTCAGCTACTAATGTTTAAACTTCTTTTTTGGCAATCATATCTTTTGCTTCCCCAATAAAACTCTCGTATTTACCATTTACATCGTGTTTTATTTCGTCGATTTTGCCTTTCAAATTATCGGCATAACCTTTTCCTTTTTCTTTAATTTTTTTTCTTGTTTCTGAACCTCTATCGGGTGCAAACAAAACGCCTAACAATGCTCCTGCGGCTACCCCGCCTAGAACACCTAATAACACTTTACCTGATTCCATAATTTTAATTTTTTAAATGATTATTTAAACTCTTCTTCCTTGTATCAATCTTAATAAGATTGCGATAATTGCAATGACGAGTAATACGTGTATAATCGATCCGGCACTATAGGCAAAGAATCCTATGGCCCAAAATATGATTAAAATTACTGCGATTGTATATAATAAATTGCTCATGATTTCTAAATTTTAATTAAAATGAAAGTCCAACATAAAAATTAAGCACACTGTTTTTACCATCAGGGAACGTGTAATTTGTTCCATCAAAGTTTCTTTCTTTACCAACGGTAGTTAACCCATAATTATAACGAGCTCCAAAACTCAACATATCGAAATCAAATCCTAGTCCACCTGACAACCCAGCATCAAATCTATTGAAGTCATCATTGTTTAGTGTATTCTCGAAATCGAAACTATTTACATCGGAATCATTTTTAACACTACTGTGAATAAGGTAAGCTAAATAAGGCCCACCATGAATGTTGAAATTTTTAGTCACATTAACGACTAATAAAAGTGGTACCTCAATATAATCCATTCTAAACTTTGCTTTACCTTGAGCAAATGCATTATTATAGGTCAATTCAGAACCTTTTGTTGTAAAATTAAGCTCAGGTTGTAAAGCAATAAAATTAGTTATAGGCGCTTTAGCAAATAAACCTAAGGTAAATCCTGTTAGCACATTTTCATCATCCACATCGTCTGTGTACATGTTTGAAAAATTAACTCCTCCTTTTATCCCAAATTTAACATCACTTGTCTTCGAAGTCATGTTATCTTGTGCGTTTGACGTTTGTGTTAATCCAAGTGTCAACGCTACCGCTAGTATGCTTACTAAATTTTTCATGTTATCTGTATTTAAAAGTTATATTTATTAAAATGATTCCTATTTGAATTGTAACTCAAATGTTATAATGTAAAATTGACTATTATTGAAAATTAATGTGTTACAAAACTTCAGTTAATACTTATATCATTCACATATTTGAAAATCACATGGATTTTTACTTTAAAACGAATGACTAAAGATCTTGGATGATTTTACGGATTTCTTCTTTGGTTTTACCCAATTTTGCTTGAAGTTTTCCTAACATCTCTTCTTCTTTACCTTCAAGGAATAACAAGTCATCGTCTGTTAAATTGGCGAATTTTTGTTTTAGTTTTCCTTTTTGTTCTTCCCATTTTCCTTTTAATTCATTTATGTTCATCTTTTCTAGATTTAAGTTATTAAAGTATTTTCTTGACATTACAAAGATTGTTTTATCAGCAACAAAATGCATTACAGAATTTTATGTTAGAGTTACATCATTCACATATTTGAAAACTAAATTTGGTCCTTTTCGTTTTTTTTAATTATAATATCGTCAGTTTCATCCTCCACAGAATCTACGGTTTCGACATATTCTTTGGCGAGCTCCCTTATTTCGCGTTCTGTTTTTTCACTTGCTTCCAATACCGAATTATCGGCTGGTTCGTGAGAAGAAACCAATTCGTTGATCTTTAAATGCAATAGTGCCGAAAAACGATTGAATGATTTTTGAATAATAAACAAACTCAAAAAAGTAGTACCGAAAATGATATCTCCAATAATCTGATGGGTGTCGGTTCTTGTAAATACGTTATTTATCCACCAAAAAAGCACTAGGCAAAAGGCCAAAATAAACGTAATCGAATTACCCAATAAAGCGGTGGCAATTGAAGTTAGTTTTTCAAAAGCTCTTTCAATAGTCATATATGTTTTTTTCATGGCTTCTGGAGTTATTGAGTTTTAATCTGTTACACTATCTTCTGAAAGTGATCCCGAACAAAAGCAAGTTCTTGGTTTGGAGTTAATTTATCGGATTCTTTTACTTCAATTTTAATATGAGCAAAACGATGGTTCTGTTTTAAAATATTGAACAATTCTGCTTTAGCATTCGTTGGACCAAACAACAACACCTCATCAAAATTTGCAATCACTTCCGATAATTTTTTAAAATATTCTTTTTGTTTTTGTTGCTCTTTATTATGCATATGACTTTCCCCTTTCATTAAAGTGCTTTCCTTTTCTTCGGTTGTAAATTCCGATTCGATGGAAATTATTTTAAAAGGTTCAGAAATAAATTCTATAACATGAGCCATTGAATTATCCATCCAAAGACCTAATTTTTTTATTGTTTTCATTTTGTTTATTTTTAGTATGAGTTTAAATATCCTTTTTATGGCTTTCTGCATATTTTTCTAATATTGAATCTAATGAATTGTAATATTCCTGTAGAATTTTAATGGTTACTTGTGGATTGGACACATGTGGAATTGTAATTGGCATTTCTCTCAAAAAAGTCTCTAATTCAGGATATTTGTACTTAATTTTTGCAGTAATTTCAAGAATCTTGTCGTTGAGTTCTTTTTCAGTTTTCATGATATTATATTAATTATCCATTTTTCTTTTAGGTTATTTTCTTTTAAAAATTAAAAAGAGATTGTCTTAAAGTAGTATCAATTTGAAGTAACAAAACATCACCAAGCTATATAGTTTTGATTTTTAATAACAATACTAATATCTATGCGATTTTGGTCTTTCGTTTCAATTACGTTTTAGACAATCTCTTTTAAAAATTTAAGAACGAAGTGGGGATTTTGCTGTAACAAAGTTGGCAAATTACTAGTATAAATTGTTATACAACTTTTTATAAAGCTTGTAATATTCACACCTTATCTTTTATGTCCTTTTTTACCATTTCCATTATTACCATGTTGTATATGTACTTTTCTCGGACCGTTTGTTGCCTGCACTCCGTCTCTATATCCTTTGTGATAAGCTGATTTATGGTTGTTAAAGTTATCGTACGGTCTTGTACCATGATAATCGTTTAACACCACTTTGTAACCGTTATACAAATCATAATGTCTATATTGTCTTGGTAAGTATCTTGAACGTATCCAGGTGTTTCCGTTAAAATAAATAAACTGTTCTGAACGGACTTCATAATACGATTCTACATCTGGCAAATAATAATATTCTACTTCCGAATAACCAGCTGGACCCCAAGGCGGTGGTGCTCCTATACCTACATTTACTGTAACCTGAGCATGCATTACATTGGCTAGTAAAAAGAACATTCCTATGGCAATTAATTTTAATGTTTTCATGATTTTAAATTTAAATTTAAATTAATAATTATTTTGAGCTAGTATTTTTAGGATTCAGAAGCTCTTGTTTATTCTCTTCAGCCTTTTTCTCCTCAGCTTTTTTCTTTTTCTTGAAATAACCACGCAATAGAAAATTATGCTTTGCTGCTTCCATATTTTCATTTAAACCTTTAGTAGCATTTTTAACGTTATTCATCGTAGCATCCATTTTATTGGCAAAAGTCTGATCGCTTAGTAATTTTGACAATGCACCATTTTTATCATTCATTTTATAACTGAATTCGGTTAATTGATCCGTTATAACACTGATATTATCAACACTTGTCTTAACACTTTTCATGATGTCTTCCATTTCAATTGCATTTGTTGAAGCAATACTTGCATTGTTTTTAACGATACTATTAGAAGCAGTTCCGGGAGAAATTGTAAGTACTTTATCGCCCATCAATCCATCGGAACCAATACTTGCCATGGCATCGGTTTTAATGTATTGCTGCACTTCTTTTTTAATCAATAAATTGACAACGACAGTAGTATCTGAAATAAATTCGATACCATCAACAGAACCTACATTGATACCTGAAAATCGTACATTGTTCCCAACTTTCAACCCACTGACATTCTTAAAATGGGATTTCAATTGGAAAGTTGAAACAAATAAGTTTCGATTGATTCCAATAAAATAAATGGCAATTACAAACAGTGAAATTCCTATAATTACAAACATTCCCAATTTCCATACATACCCTGAATTTTTATTCATGACTTTATTTTTTTAAGGTTAAATAAAAAAGGATCGCACCCATTCGTCGGAACTTTTTTCCAATTCTTCATAGCTACCTTCTGCATGAATTACACCTTCATTTAGAATCATAATCCTGTTTCCTGCTAATTTGGCCGAAGCCATATCGTGTGTAATAATGATGGATGTTGTTTTGTTTTTCTTTTGGATAGACAACATCAGTTCAGTTATTTCTCTGGAAGTTATAGTATCCAAACCCGATGTAGGTTCATCATACAACATAATTTCCGGTTTTATAATGAGCGCTCGCGCTAATCCGATTCTTTTTCGCATTCCTCCGGATAATTCGGATGGCATTTTATCAATGGCTTCAATTAATCCGACACTTTCCAGGGCTGAATTAATTTGTTTTTCTACTTCCTCAGGAGATATTTTTCTATCGTGATGTTTGAGTGTAAAGGCCAAATTTTGTCTGACCGACATCGAATCATACAAGGCTCCATTTTGAAATAAAAAACCAATTTTCATTCTGATTTCATTTAATTCTGAATTCTTTATCTTGGTAATATCAGTACCAAAAACTTTTACTTCACCTTTATCAGCGGCAACTAATCCTACCAAACATTTTATAGTTACTGATTTACCTGATCCAGATCTTCCTAGAATAATCAAATCTTCTCCTTTGTTGACCGTAAGATTTACCCCTTGTAAAACCTTATTGTCTCCAAACGTTTTATACAGGTTTTTAATTTCTATAGCCGGCATAACACCGTTATTTGAGGTCTTTGTTTCCTTTTTATTTTTTATAGCATTTTCCATAATCGTTTAGAAAAAAAAGTCTGTTATTTGAACTGCCAACATATCAATAATAAAAATTGAAAGTGATGCTGTAACTACTGCTGAATTAGCTGCTTTACCTACACTTTCTGTTCCATTATCAGCATTAAAACCTTTGTAACACCCAATCAATCCAATAAAAAACCCGAAGAAAAAGGTCTTTATTGTTGCTGGGAGAAGATCTAAAAACTTCAACGATTCCATTACCTGAGCGAAATATCTGAAAAGATGAATGTCGGCGTGCATGTTGACACCTACATATCCTCCATAAATTCCCACTAAATCAGCATAAAACACCAAAATAGGAATCATTAAAGTTGTAGCTAAGATTCGCGTAACGACTAGATATTTGTATGGATTTATAGCCGAAACTTCCATAGCGTCTATTTGTTCGGTGACTTTCATGGAACCCAATTCGGCACCAATACCCGAAGCAACTTTCCCAGCACATATTAAAGCAGTAATTACTGGTGCAATTTCTTTAATTAAGGATAGTGCCACCATTCCTGGAATCCAGGATTCGGCTCCAAACTTACTCATCGTTGGACGGGATTGAATTGTCAACACCAAACCCATTATGAAAGCTGTTATGCTAACCAATGGTAACGATTTATATCCAATAGCGTAGCATTGCCTAATGAATTCATTAATTTGAAAAGGAAATTTAAAAACTTCTTTAAAAAACCTTGCCGTAAATAATGTAGCATTACCCGCATCGTTAAAAATATTTTTTAAGCCTAGTATCAAGATTTCTATTGTTTATAATTAGCAGTTTATTCTTCCTTATTTATAAAGTATAAATTTGGCATTATTACAGGCAAAAAGTATTATACAATTCTCAAATTGAGTTGTATTATTCACACATTACATTGAAGGATTTTTGTGAGTTTATTGAACAAAAAAAGCCGTTGAAACCAACAGCTTTCTGCATTTTATTTGAATACATCACTTTACATTCTAGTCATATACCAATTGAGTTCTTTTTCTATTTTTTGATAGTGAAAGATGGCGTCTATTATTTTTTGTAGCCTTACGAAAGCCGTTTCGCTTTTTACCACATAATCAAATGCTTTGTGGTGCATACAGCTTATTGCCACATCAATTTTATCTTGAGAAGAAAGCATTACAACTGGAATTTCGGGATTAAAAGATTTTATTTTATCCAATGTTTCAATACCATTTATTGCTTTTTTATCAATACCATCAAGATGAAAATCTAAAATAATAACATCTGGATTGTGTGATAAACTTTTGAGGCAAAGTTCCCCTGTTTCAAAAGTTTCAACAGCAAAATCACCATGATGTAAAAATTCAATTTCTAAAGATTTTAAAAAAACTGCATCATCATCGACAAGGAAAAGTCTTATTTTATTTTCGTTTTTCATGACTTAGTTTTTTATATTATTAAATTCAAATTCTAACTCTTTGAAAGCATGATTACAGCTATCTTCCAGTTCTTGCGCCAAAAGATGTATTTCTTCAGAAATTTCTATAGTATAAGTAAACTCTTGGATTTTTTTTGCTAACTCCTGAACATTTGGATTGAATCCCATAATTGTAAATGAAGGGATAATTTTATGAATTATCTCCTGCAATAAATTCCAATCTTTATCCAATATACTTTGTTTCATAGCCATAATTAATGGAGGGGTTTGCTTTAAATAAATAGCAATCATTTCCTTCATTAATATCGGATTGGCTTTTGTGAGTTTGATTAAATAACTCATATCTATGTGCTTAATTTTCTCAATTTCAGCGTTACCTATAACATTTTGTTCAAATATCACAACTGGTTTTTTTAATAACCCTACAATTTTACTGTATAACAATCGTTCATCAACTGGTTTTGCAATATAATCATTCATACCAACAACCTTACACTTCGACAAATCCACAGTTGTCACATCAGCAGTAAGTGCAATAATTGGGATTTGTGATTTCATCACATTTCTAATGTATTTTGTTGCT
>JBDTNG010000042.1:0-19377 GCA_039933895.1 Flavobacterium sp.
TCTGTCTTCACCAAAGAATAAAGTTTGCTCAATACACCAGTCAAAAGACTCTTCATCTAAACCTTTCCAAGCATACACTTGAATTCCAGCAGCAGCAATTGCAGCAGCAGCTTGATCTTGTGTAGAGAAAATGTTACAAGATGACCAAGTAACTTCAGCTCCTAAAGCAATTAAAGTTTCGATTAAAACTGCTGTTTGAATAGTCATGTGCAAACATCCAGCGATACGAGCTCCTTTTAAAGGTTGTTCGCTTTTATATTCAGCACGAAGCGCCATTAAACCAGGCATTTCAGCTTCTGCCAATTCAATTTCTTTTCTTCCCCAAGCCGCAAGAGAAATATCTTTCACCTTAAAAGCTACAAATGGTAATGTTGTTGTACTCATCTATTGTATATATTTGTATTATCAAAATTTTTGGCAAAATTACGGAATTAGTTTTTATTTTTTCAATCGTTTCGTTTATTTTGTGAATTGTTTAATTTTCTAATCTTTTGAAAAACAGTAAAATACTAAATGCCATTATATAAAGTAATTCATATCAACCCTACAACAGCGATTTATCTTTGGGAAATAACAGAAACTTTCGAAGATTTATTTGATGAAGTCCAGCTCAATGACATCAATCTGATCCGATTGAAAACCATGAAATCGGAACTGCATCAACGTGGTTTTTTGAGTGTTCGTAAACTATTGCAAGAAGTGGGTTATACTGATTTCGATTTGATTTACGACCAAACCGGCAAACCCTTTTTGAAAGACGGCAAACACATTTCTATCTCACATTCCCATGAATTTTCAGCGATTGTTTTGAGCGATGAAAATATTGGCATCGACTTAGAACTAGTCAAAGAAAAAGTACTTAGAATCGCGCCTCGTTTTATGGATATTTCGCACTTGGAAGGCTTATCTGAAACTGATCAAATGCGAAAAGCAACTATAGTTTGGGGCATTAAAGAAGCTATTTTTAAAGTAAAAAATGAAATAGGCATTAGTTTCCCAGATCATATTTTTGAAAGTCCTTTCGTACTCACCGATAATAAATGTACCGCAGAACTGAATTTTAATGATATCAATCATCATTACAATATTACTTTTGAAGAAATTGGCTCGAGCGATAGCGAACAGGCGAAGCAAAACTATATGCTTGTTTGTGCTATAGAATCAAAACCTTAGCAATTACTAAAAACTACGATATACTCATTCGAAGTGAAGAAAACAACATTTGCACCGACCTGACTACTCCTTGCACCGGGTACTTTTGTCTTTGCACCGCTTAGGAATGACATGCACCGGCCATTTTTTGCTTTGCACCGGCCAAAAAACCATTTGCACCGGCTAATTTTGAAGTTGCACCGGTTAAGAAACGCATTGCACCGGATGATTTTTGAGTTGCACCGGATGAGGAAAGATGTGCACCAGTTGTTTTTTCAGACGAACTGACTGTTCTGTAAAACAAGACAAGTGTTTCTCCTCCTATACTGGGGGCATCCTGCATAAAAACAGCAATATAATTTTATGGGTTTTAAAAAAGGGCTATTTTTACCAGCTGAATGCTACGAATACAAAAAAGGATGTTATACAACGAGATTTTATTGGCTAAGAAAAATAATCAGAAACTCCTGGCGATATTGCTGGATCCGGATAAGATTGAAATGAATACGATTGGAGCCCTAATCGACAAAATCAATGAATCGCCAGCGACACATATTTTCATTGGAGGAAGCATTGTAGAAGTTAACATCATTGACGAATTGATTCTTCGTTTAAAAGAAAAAACAAAGTTACCCATCATTCTTTTTCCTGGAAATCCATCACAAATATCAAAAGAAGCAGATGCCATTTTATTCCTGACTTTGCTATCAGGAAGAAACCCAGATTATTTAATTGAACATCAGGTAAATGCGGTGCCTATTTTAAAAAAAACAAATCTTGAAGTAATTTCAACCGGCTACATTCTAATTGAAAGCGGCACACAAACCGCTGTTGAAAGAGTCAGTAAAACTGAACCTTTAGATAGATTGAACGTTGATTATGTGGTCGAAACAGCGCAAGCTGGAGAATATATTGGCAACAAATTGATGTACCTTGAAGCTGGAAGTGGCGCTAAAAATTCAGTACCGTTGGGCATGATTAAAAAAGTCTCGGATAACATCAAAATCCCGCTTATTGTTGGTGGTGGTATCCGTACAAAAACCGAAATTCAAGTCGCTTATATTGCTGGAGCCGATTTAGTCGTTATAGGTACAGCTTTTGAAAACGACAGTAATTTTTTTAATTTGTAGAATGATAGAATACTTATTTTCACAATACGATACTTATCCAGCCTATCAGATTTATCTTGAACTAACAGCTATATTTTTTGGTTTGTGGAGCGTTTGGTGTGCTAAAAAAGATAATATTTTAGTCTTCCCTACAGGAATCATCAGCACATTAATTTACGCTTATTTGCTATGGACATGGTCATTACTGGGAGATTCCATGATTAATGTATACTACTTTATCATGAGTATTTATGGCTGGTATCATTGGACAAGAAAAAAAGGCGAGGTGGTTGAATACCCAATTTCTAAAATTACACACCAAGAAAAAATAATGTCTTTACTTATTTTTACCCTCACTGTAATTTTTGTTGTTATTATTTATCTTTTTTTCAATAAATTTACGGGTTGGACATCTTATGTAGACACTTTTATTACCGGGATTTTCTTTGTTGGAATGTGGCTTATGGCCAAAAGAAAAATCGAAAACTGGATTCTGTGGATTATTGGCGATATCATTTCTATTCCGCTCTACTTTGTAAAAGGTTATACTTTTACTAGTTTTCAATATATAATTTTTACGATTTTAGCTATTTCAGCTTATTTAGAATGGAAGAAAACCTTACAACAAAAAATAATTTAGAGAAAATCTTCGGATTTGCAGCGGCTGATTTTGATCAAATAGATTTCAGTGGAATTTCGTTGAAAAAAATCGCACAAGAACTTTCTTTATTTCAATCGGGAATTCCAAGGATTACTTTGGAAAAACCAGCCACCATACGTCATGGTATTATTGCATTGTCTGAAGAAGAAACCAAAAAATTTGCTGAAAAATTCGACGCCAAGAAATCGAAAATTCAACTGGAGAAATTTGTTCCAGCCTCTGGAGCGGCCAGCAGAATGTTTAAATTTTTGAGTGAATTTTTACTCGATTTCAAACCGGATTCAGAAACCATAAATGCTTATATCAACCGTACCAACAACACTTCGCTTTCTGTTTTTTTAATTGGAATGACTAAATTTCCTTTTCACAAAGCCATTAGCGACCGATTGAACACTAAATACCCTGATTTTAAATCTTGGGACAGGGATAAAAAAAATTACTTCTTCATCAAGACTTTATTGGATCAGGATGAATTCAATTTTAGCAACAAACCTAAGGGCATTTTGCCTTTTCACGATTACTCAAATCACATCGTAACTGCTATTGAAGAGCATTTGAAAGAAATTGCCAACTATTCAGCTTCGAATAATATAGCCAAAATACATTTTACAATTTCGGAAGAACATCAAGACGATTTCGAAAAAATAATTGGAGAAATTAAACCCGATATTGAAGAACACAACAACGTTTCTATTCAGGTTTCTTTTTCAAAACAACACAAAAGCACCGATACAATTGCAGTAAATTTCAACAACAAACCCTTACGTGATGGTGCCAACCAACTTATTTTTAGACCTGGCGGACACGGAGCACTCATCAACAATTTAAACAATATTACTGCTGATATCGTTTTTATCAAAAACATCGACAATGTTAGTCACAACAACCTCCACGTGATTTCGTTGTACAAAAAAACACTGGCTGGTTATTTGCTGGAAATTCAGAAAAAAATATTCAGCAGTTTGCATTCTTTAGACAATCTAGACATCAACAGAGAGGATATTTACGAAATTCAGCATTTTATTGAAACTGAATTGAATGTTGAAATCCACAATAATTTTTCAGAATTCAAAAGAGAAAGCAAAATAAAATACCTGAAAACCTTACTAAATAGACCTATCAGAATTTGTGGTATGGTTAAAAACGAGAATGAACCTGGTGGCGGACCTTTTTGGGTACGTGAAAAAACCGGTGCTATTTCTTTACAAATAGTCGAAAGTTCTCAAATTGATTTGCAAAACGAACAGCAGATACAACTTTTTAATTCGGCTACACATTTTAACCCTGTGGATATTGTTTGTGGCATTAAAAATCACAAAGGAGAAAAATTCAATCTGATTGATTTTATTGATGAAAACAGCGGTTTTATTGTCGAAAAAAGCAAAAACGGAATCCGATACAAAGCGTATGAATTACCTGGCTTATGGAATGGTGCTATGGCAAATTGGACTACCATTTTTATCGAAGTACCGCTGGCAACTTTCAACCCAGTAAAAACAGTAAACGATTTACTAAAACCAAATCACCAACTGCAATAAAATGGAGGATTATAAAATCATTTCTGAAGTAAGCTATAAAGCCGTCAGAAGTAGTGGCGCTGGTGGTCAGAATGTAAATAAGGTTTCTTCTAAAGTGGTTTTATCTTTCGACTTAAATACTTCACAAGCCTTATCTTCAGAAGAAAAAGAATTATTATTGTTAAAACTAGCCACAAGATTGACTACCGAAAATGTTCTAATTTTGAATTGTGATGAAGACCGAAGTCAACTTAAAAACAAAGAAATTATCACCAAACGCTTTTTAGAAATTATCAAAAAAGGCTTAGTGGTTCCAAAGCAAAGAAAAGATACAAAAATTCCGAAATCGGTAATTAGAAAGCGAATCAAAGACAAGAAAAACATTTCTGAAGTAAAGAAAACGAGAAGAAAACCGGATTTCGAATAAATTACTTCTTAAACTGATTCAATGCATTTTTTGTAAAATCAGATAATACTAATTTACCTGAAATTGCAGCGCGTTCGTACAACAAAGTGTCCCAATCGTTGGTATTTTCCCAAAGTACTTTTTTCATTTCAAACAAAGCTTCAGGATTATAGCTTGCCAATTTAGTCACAAAAACATGCAAAGCAGAATCCATATCAGATATCGAATCGAAAATCTCAGAATACAGTCCTTTTTCGAAAGCCCAATCGGCACTTTTCCATTCGTGAGCCGCTAAAGTCAATTGAGACATAGCCGTTTTCCCAATTTTTCTGGACACAGCAGGTTCGATCACAAAAGGCCCAATTCCGATGGCAATTTCTGAAAGTTTAACCGAAGCACCATCTGCAGCAAAAGTATAATCACAAGCTGCCGCTAATCCTACACCACCGCCAACAGCTTTACCCTGAATACGTCCGATAATTATTTTTTTACAAGAACGCATGGCATTAATGACATTGGCAAAACCACTGAAAAAAGCTTTACCATCTTCAAGATTGGCGATAGAAAGCAATTCATCAAAGGAAGCACCAGCACAGAAAGCACCTTCTCCGGCACTTTTCAACACAATTACAGAAACAGTATCGTCATCACTAAAAACCCGCAATTGCGCAGCTAAATCGCTTAATAAATGACTAGGAAATGAATTACTGGCAGGATGACTAAAAGTAATCGTTGCCGTTTTATTTTCAATAACTGTTTTAATAAATCCGTTTTGTTCTGAGTTCATGCTGGTGTTTTTAGTACTGTAAATATAGAAATTAAACATAAAAAAACCACGTACAAGACGTGGTTTGAATTTTTATTTTCCTTTGTTGGCTTCGGCGACATATTTTTCAAGAGCCATTGTCATGGAAGGTGTTTCTGGTGTTGGTGCCAAAATATCAACCCTTAAACCATGCTCTAAAGCTTCTTTCTGAGTCGTACTTCCGAAAACAGCAATACGTGTATTATTTTGTTCAAAATCAGGAAAATTCATAAATAATGATTTTATTCCTGTTGGACTAAAAAAGGCTAAAACATCATAATAAACATCTTTCAAATCTGATAAATCGCTCATAACCGTTTTGTAAAACGTGCCTGGCGTCCAGTCGATTTTTAAATTGTTTAATGTTTGTGGGATATCCGCATTCAATTGATCAGATGAGGGTAAAAGAAACTTCTCATCTTTGTATTTTTTGAAAAGTGTAGACATGTCGACAAAATCTTTTTGTCCCACATAAATCTTACGCTTTCTATACACAACATATTTTTGAAGATAAAAAGCTACTGCCTCCGACTGACAAAAATATCTCAAGTCTTCGGGCACTTTATAACGCATTTCTTCAGCAACTCTAAAAAAGTGATCTACAGAATTCTTACTTGTTAAAATAATGGCATTGAAGTTATTCAAATCTATTTTTTGAGCACGAACATCTTTGGCAGACACTCCTTCTACATGTATAAATGGTCTGAAATCAACTTTTACCTTATGTTTGTTTTGCAACTCAAAATAAGGAGAATTTTCTACTTTTGGTTCTGGTTGCGAAACTAAAATCGTTTTCACTTTCATATTAAACATTTTCTAATGCTCTATTACCTTTTTGTAATAACATAATACATAAAATAATAGGGCGCTATTTCAAGAGCGCAAATATATAAAATAAAATAAAACAACTTACTTAATAGTAATTTTTGATAATTCTTTAATGAAATCAAATATGTTACCGCATTAATTATCAATAATATAGCTATAAGGCATTTTATCATGTAAGTATTCACAAAATCGGTGTAAAAGAGTACAATATTGATTGGTAAAAGCAATAAACCAATGTAAGTTCTATAACTAACTTTGAATAAATTAAATTGCTCAGTAAATCCTTCAATATTAAATGAAGTAGCTATAATCTTCTCAATCAAGAACTTAGAAAGCACAAAAAAGCTTAAAAAAGTAAATATCTGAATATAGACAATCCAATCCGTTTTAGTCTTAATATAATCGAGATAATACAAAACAAGCTCTACAAAAAAGGACAATGAAATTAATTGCACAACAAACAACAATATGGTGAACCAACTCATCAAATTGGAACTATCCTTGTAAATTTTCAAATATTTATTGTTGCCAATCAGTTTTATAAAGTCACTAAAACGATTTTCAAACACCGTTTTAGTAATCGCTACCATAACAAAGGCCAGAATAAACAATACTGTTACCCAATCTTTATTCTCTACAACACGAGGAATAAGTTCAGTTTTATTCATATGTAGCTACTATTTGTTTTTTAAGAAATATGGAATTCGCATACTTTCATGTCTTTTGGCATCCCAATTAGTTATGCACATTTCACAGCGCAAAATTACAAAATTTTTAAACCAATATTTAATTATAAATAATTTAAGAAACTCATTTGTGAAAAAGCTTATTTTTGCATCAGAAATTCACATTATGCAAGACGGAATTGTAATTATCCCAACTTATAACGAGATAGAAAATATCGAAACTATTATTCGAGCTGTTTTTTCGTTATCCAAAAAATTTCACGTTTTAATCGTTGATGACAATTCTCCTGACGGAACTTCAAACGAAGTAATGGAACTTCAAACAGAATTTCCTAACACTTTATTCCTTGAAAAAAGAAAAAGCAAAGAAGGATTGGGTACTGCATATGTGCATGGATTCAAATGGGCAATGCAACACCATTACAATTATATTTTTGAGATGGATGCCGATTTTTCACACAATCCACAAGATTTAGAAAAACTATACAATGCTTGTCATCTTGAAGGTGCTGGAATGGCTATTGGCTCAAGATATATTACCGGTGTAAACGTTGTAAACTGGCCACTTAATCGAGTTTTAATGTCTTATTTCGCTTCCGTTTATGTGCGATTTATTACTGGAATGAAAATCCACGATGCCACAGCTGGATTCATTTGTTATAAACGTGAAGTACTGGAAACCATCCAACTCGACAAAATAAAGTTTACCGGTTATGCGTTTCAAATAGAAATGAAGTACCGTACTTTTATAAATAACTTTAAAATTATTGAAGTCCCAATTATTTTTACTGACAGAACCAAAGGGGAATCTAAAATGAGTAATGCCATTATAAAAGAAGCTATTTTTGGCGTGATCATGCTTCGAGTAAGAAAAATATTCAACAGATTATAAACAACAACACTCAACAACCTAACTATGAAAACCACTTTAATTAAGAATGCAAAAATTGTCAACGAAGGAACCATATTTGAAGGCGATGTTCTTATTGAAAACGAGTTTATAGTAGAAATTGGTGATAATATCAGTCCAAAAACTTCCGATTGCAAAATTATTGATGCTGAAGGAAATTATTTAATTCCAGGTGCTATTGACGATCAGGTGCATTTTCGTGAACCGGGACTCACACACAAAGGAGATATTGCTTCCGAATCAAGAGCTGCTGTTGCTGGCGGAATTACTTCTTTTATAGAACAACCCAACACCATTCCTAACGCTGTCACACAAGAATTATTAGAACAAAAATATGAAATCGCGGCACAATCTTCTTATGCGAATTATTCGTTTATGATGGGTGCTACGAATGACAATTTGGAAGAAGTTTTAAAAACCAATCCAAAAAATGTCGCTGGAATTAAAATTTTTCTAGGCTCTTCAACAGGAAACATGTTGGTCGACAACGAAGCGGTTTTAGAAAAAATATTTTCAAGTACCAAAATGCTGATTGCTGTACATTGTGAAGATGAAACCACGATAAAAAATAATTTAGAAAAATACAAAGCAGAATATGGTGACGATATTCCAATGGAATTTCACCATTTAATCCGAAGCGCAGAAGCCTGTTATATTTCTTCTTCCAAAGCAGTGGCCTTAGCACAAAAAACAGGAGCACGATTGCATATTTTCCACGTTTCTACAGCAAAAGAAACAGAGCTTTTTTCAAAAATACCAGTGGAAGACAAACAAATCACTGCAGAAGTTTGTGTGCATCATTTATGGTTTACCAATGAAGATTATGCTAAAAAAGGATCGTTGATTAAATGGAATCCAGCTGTAAAAACACAAGCCGACAAAGATGCTTTATGGAAAGCCTTGTTAGACGATCGAATTGATGTAATTGCCACAGACCACGCTCCTCATACTCTTGAAGAAAAGAAAAACCCTTATACTTCAGCTCCTTCTGGAGGTCCACTTGTGCAGCATGCTGTAGTTGCGATGTTTGAAGCTTTTCACCAAGGGAAAATCTCAGTGGAAAAAATAGTGGAAAAAATGGCACACAATCCGGCGAAAATTTTCAAAATTGACCGTCGTGGATTTATCAAAAAAGGGTTTTATGCCGATTTGGCTATCGTAAATCCAGGAATGCCTTGGCGTGTAAACAAACAAAACATATTATACAAATGTGGTTGGTCTCCATTTGAAGATCAAACATTTACGTCTAGAGTTACCCATACTTTTGTAAACGGAGAATTGGTATTTCATAATTCAAAAAATAAAGAAATTCATTGCGGAAAGCGATTAGAATTCAACAGATAAGCTATGAAGAAAATTATTGTATTGCTTTCGATATTGATTATGGGCAGCTGCGTAAACAAAGCTGAAACTCCACAACCAGCAAAACCTATTGACAAACCAACGATGGAAAACATTCTGTATGATTTGGCAATATTACAAGCGTTAAAAAGTTACAGCCCGGAAAAACTAACCAAAAACGACATCAATTCGAGAACTTACATTTATCAGAAATATAATATTGATAGTTTGCAGTTTGCCGAAAACAACAAATATTACGCTTCAGATTTTACCGAATACCAAGCCATGTTTGGTCGCGTGACAGATCGATTGCAAAAGCAAAAAGCAGAAATAGACAATATTATAAAGAAAGAAAATATAGTAAAAAACAAAAAAAGATTAGACTCTATCGCTGCAATTGCTAAAAAAACGACTGCTTCAAAAGTCACTCCTAAAGTTTAATTTTTTAATTCCAAAAGATAAGAATCCATTGGTTCGAACTGAAAACTCAATGCATTTACAATCTTTTCATTCGAATACACATCTGTAGTATGTAATGATAATGCCAAATTTTTGGATAGCATTCTTTTTCTACCCGAAAATGCGGTTAGAAGCCAATCAGCACGCCAGCTTAAGTCCGTCAGCAGTTTACTTGCATAAAGTTTAGGCTTTTTTACTTTTAAAACCCCTGAAATAGCATAAACCAAATCCTGATAAGTTTTATTTTCGGAAATTAAAATAAATTTTTCTCCAGCGATTGTGTTTTGCATCAGCTGGAACATGATTTTCACCACATCGGTAACAGCAACAAATCCTGTGGAACCTTTGGTGTAAAATGGCATACCTTTTTTTACTTTCTGGTAAATTTCACCACTGCCATGAATCCAAAATAAAGGTCCAAGAATAACGCCAGGATTAACAACCACAACAGCTAAACCTTCTTGCTGTGCACGCCAAACTTCCATTTCGGCACCATATTTTGAAATGGCATAATCACTGTGCAATTTTTCAGAATTCCATTCTGTTTCTTCCGTAATAATATTTTCTTTTTCTCTCAAATCGCCAAGAGCCGCGATAGAACTAACGTAACAGAATTTTTTAACTTTATAATCAATACAGAAATTAACCATATTCGCGGTTCCTTCAATATTATTTTTCCGAAGATTTTCTTCCTCTTTTGGATCAAACGAAATCAAAGCAGCACAATGGTACACATAATCAACTTCTTTGAAGGCTATTTCGAGAGAAGGCACATCCAAAATATCGGCTTGACACCAACTAATTTTATCAAACAAATCGTCTTTATGATAATATTTGAAAACAGACTTGACGCGTTGTTTCCCAAACTCGTTTCTATACATCGCTTTAACATCCTGCCCTTGCTCTATTAAATGCAAAACCAAATGCGAACCGACCAAACCTGTTGCTCCTGTGACTAAAATCATACTTCAAATATATTGAATGATTGAATGATTAAAAAATTTAAATTTTATCTTTGCGCTCACAAAGCCAAAAATGGCCAAACTAACGAAAGTAAATTAGTTACAAGATGAAGAATTTAGTCGAAGAATTAAAATGGAGAGGATTATACCATGATAGTATGCCGGGAACTGAAGAGCAATTACTAAAAGAAGCAACAACAGCTTATATAGGATTTGACCCTACTGCCGATTCACTACATATTGGAAGTATGGTTCAGATTATTCTTTTGGTTCATTTAAAAAACTTCGGTCATCAGCCTATTGCTTTAGTTGGAGGTGCCACTGGGATGATTGGTGATCCATCTGGAAAATCGGACGAAAGAAATTTATTGAACGAAGAAACTCTGGCAAAAAATGTTGCTGGAATTAAAAACGTTCTTTCTCGATTTTTGGATTTTAATTCTACCGAAAAAAATGCTCCAATTATGGTCAACAACTATGATTGGATGAAGGAATTTTCATTTATAGATTTTGCCCGTGAAGTTGGAAAACGAATCACTGTTAATTATATGATGGCCAAAGATTCTGTAAAAAAACGTTTAAATGGTGAAGTTGGCGAAGGAATGTCTTTTACTGAATTTACCTACCAATTGATACAAGGATACGATTTTTATCACCTGTACAAACACCACAATTGTGTTTTGCAAATGGGTGGATCTGATCAATGGGGAAATATTACTACTGGAACAGAATTGGTTCGCAGAATGAGTTCGGAAGGTGCCAAAGCATTTGCTTTAACTACACCCTTAATCACAAAAGCCGATGGTTCTAAATTTGGTAAATCGGAAGGTGGAAACATCTGGCTTGATGCCGATAAAACATCACCTTATGCTTTTTATCAGTTCTGGATTAACACCACTGATGTCGATGCGGAGAAATATATTAAGATTTTTACATTTTTAGATCAGAATACCATTGAAAATTTGATTGAAGAACACAAACAGTCAATGCATTTAAGATTACTTCAAAAAAGATTAGCAGAAGAAATTACAACTTTTGTTCATGGAAAAGCAATGCTTGAAGATGCCATCAAAAAATCAGAATTTGTTTTTTCAAATTTTAGTCTTGACGATCTGAAACAAGAAGGAGAATCTTTTTTCCTTGATATTTTCTCTGAATTTGCACAACCTCAGTTAAAGAAAAGTGATTTAGAAAATGGTGTGGATACAATATTAGCATTGTCTGACATGACTTCAATATTCCCTTCCCGTGGAGAAGCACGAAAAGCAATCGCAGCGAATGCAGTATCGGTAAACAAGCAAAAAATACAATTAGAAAGTAAGTTGACTGTTGACGATATCATTTTTGGGAAATACATTTTAATTCAATTTGGAAAAAGAAAATATTTCGTAATCAATATAATAAACGAATAAATTAATTTCATAAAAAACAAAAGCCTCAATTAAACCGAGGCTTTTTTTTATACACTGCATTTTCCTTGAAAGCATTCGGTAATCACAGGATGCTTTTTAATGTTAAGGATGAGATAAGATTAACTTAAGGATTATTTAAAGACACATCCCAACGAATACGGGTTTTTCTATTTAAATAAATTCATTTTTTTAACGTTTATAGCGTAATTATTCTCAAAATTTGAGGTCAACATTATGTATTTCGTATTTTTTACGGAATTCCCATAATTATTTATCATAAAAAATAAATATCTTCGCAGTCATAAACAACTAAAAACCAATTTTTTATGAAAAAACTTTTATTAGGTTTATCCATTCTTGCGTGTGGTTATATGCATGCACAAACGGATAAGTTCTGGTCTGCACACAAAGACCGGACGAGTAAAATGACAACGGACAAAGGAGTAGCGAGACTATCCTTTCCAAAGGAATATGAATTATTTGATCTGAATATAGATCCTTTAAGACAAGTCCTTTTTTCTCCACAAAACAGAACGTCTAGAATGGTGATTACTTTACCAAATGCAGACGGAGGTCTAGAACAATTTGAAATGTTCGAAGCTTCAAATTTCGAACCAGCACTACAAGCTCAATTCCCTGAAATTAGAGCGTATTCCGGAAAAGGAATCACAGATAAATATGCTACAATTAAATTGAGTATTTCTCAAGAAGGAATTCAAACCATGGTTTTCAGAACCGACAGAGAAAATGAATTCATCGAACCATACTCACAAGATCATAAAACATACGCAGTATTCAGATCGCACCGTGATAAAGGTAAATTACCTTGGTCTTGTTCTACAGATGATCAAAGACTTGTAACAGATGTTAACGCTCAACTTCCTAGCAGTTATAAATCAAGTGCTGCTCAATTGAAAACAATGAGATTGGCACAATCTTGTAATGGAGAATATGCTGCTTATTTTGGCGCATCTACAGCAGGAAACGCAACAGATCAAGGCAAAGTTATGGCGGCATTCAATGCAACATTAACGCGTTGTAATGGGGTTTACGAAAAAGACTTAGCATTGCATTTAAATCTTATTGCCAATACAACAGCAGTAATTTATTATAATGCAGCTACTGACCCATACTCAACTACATTAAGTCAATGGAATGCACAATTGCAAACTACTTTGACAAACAACATCGGAGAGGCAAACTATGACATTGGCCACATGTTTGGCGCTTCTGGTGGTGGTGGTAATGCAGGTTGTATCGGATGCGTTTGCGTGAACGGACAAAAAGGATCTGGAATTACATCTCCTGCTGACGGAATCCCTCAAGGTGATAATTTCGATATTGATTATGTAGTTCACGAAGTAGGACACCAATTAGGTGGAAACCATACTTTTTCTAACAGCAATGAAGGCTCAGGTGTAAGCAAAGAGGTTGGATCTGGTGTAACCATTATGGGTTACGCAGGTATTACTTCACAAGATATTGCCCCACACTCTATCGATATTTATCACGAAACAACAATTGCACAAATACAAGCTAATTTAGCTACTAAAACATGTCCGGTTACCACTTCATTAGCTGGTACCAATGCTACTCCTGTAGCAAATGCCGGATCTGATTTTACTATTCCTAAAAGCACACCATTTATGCTTATAGGTTCTGCAACCGACGCAAATGCTGGAGATGCTTTAACATATTGCTGGGAACAAAATGACGACGGAGGTTCTCAAACTGGAGCCAACAGTGTGGCAAGTGTAGGTAAAACTATTGGGCCAAACTGGAGGTCGTGGAGCCCAACAGCTTCAACAACAAGATATTTACCAGTTATGTCTACCGTTTTAGCGGGTGGGCAAACAACTGCTGGAACTGGAAATGACGGTATCAACGTAGAGGCTTTGAGTTCTGTTGCTAGAACTTTAAACTTCAGACTAACTGTTAGAGATAACGTAGCTTACAGCTCAGTAGCGCCAATTAAAGTAGGGCAAACTGCTTTTGATGATATGGTGGTTACTGTAAATGCTACTGCAGGTCCTTTCACAGTAAGTTCTCCAAATACAGCCGTTTCTTATGCCGGTGGAAGTTCTCAAACTGTAACTTGGGCTGTTGCTGGAACTACAGCAAACGGTGTAAACTGTGCTAATGTTGACATTTTAATTTCTACTAATGGTGGTTCAACTTGGACTACTTTATTAGCGGCAACTCCAAACGACGGTTCACAAGCTGTAACGATTCCAAATACACCTGGGACAACGAACAGAATTATGGTAAAAGGTAGCGGACACATCTTCTTTGATGTATCTAATACTAACTTTACCATTACAACATCTTCAGATCCAATTCCACCAACTGCCCCAACAAGTTTGGCGGCTTCTGGAACTACTCAAACATCAACCAACTTATCTTGGACAGCTTCTACTGACAATATTGGAGTTACAGGATATGATGTATACCAAGGTGGTGTTTTCAAAGCGAATGTAGCTACAACTTCTTACACTGTAACAGGATTAACAGCTAATACAGCTTATTCTTTCTATGTGATTGCAAAAGATGCTGCCGGAAACAGTTCTCCAGCAAGTAATACAGTAAATGTAACTACTTTGGCTAATGTTGTTGACACTATTCCTCCTTCAGCGCCTACTTCATTGGCAGCTTCAGGAACAACTTCTTCATCAACTAATTTATCTTGGACAGCTTCTACTGACAACGTAGGTGTTACAGGATATGAGGTGTACCAAGGTGGTGTTTTCAAAGCCAATGTAGCAACTACTTCTTATACAGTAACTGGATTAACAGCTGCTACAGCTTATTCTTTCTATGTGATTGCAAAAGATGCTGCTGGAAATCCTTCTGCTGCAAGTAATACTGTGAATGTAACGACATTAACTACAACTATTACATATTGCGCTTCTCAAGGAACTACAGTAACTGACGAATTGATTGGAAGAGTTCAAATTGGAACTATCAACAATGCTTCTACTGGAGGAACAGGTTATACTGATTTTACTGCAATCTCAACAAACCTTACCAAAGGAGCTTCAGCTACTATTACAGTAACGCCAACTTGGACAGGTTCTACTTATCCTGAAGGTTATGCTGTATTTATCGATTACAACCAAGACGGTGACTTTACAGATGCCGGAGAATTGGTGTGGTCTAAAGCGGCTTCAACAATTACTCCTGCAACTGGTACGTTTACTGTTTCTGCTTCTGCAACTACAGGACCAACAAGAATGAGAGTTTCAATGAAATACAATGGAATCCCAACGGCTTGTGAAGTTTTCTCTTACGGACAAGTAGAAGATTATACTGTTAACTTACAAGGTGGTGGTGGTGTAACATATTGTGCTTCTCAAGGAAACAATACTGCTGATGAAAGAATTGGTAAAGTTGCTTTCGGAACAATCAATAATACATCAACCGGAACTGCAGGATACGAAGACTTTACTACTATTTCAGCTAACGCTGGTCGTGGCATGACTTACACTGTTACTGTTACTCCAGCTTGGACTTCAACAGTATATTCTGAAGGATATGCAGTATTTATTGACTACAACCAAAATGGTTTATTCACTGATGCCGGAGAATTAGTTTGGAGCAATGCTGCTTCTACTACAACTCCTGTAAGTGGTTCAATCACAATTCCTGCTACCGCAACTTTAGGAAACACAAGAATGAGAGTTTCGATGAAATACAGCGGAATTCCAACAGCTTGCGAGGCTTTCTCTTACGGACAAGTAGAGGATTATACATTGAACATCAACACTACTGGAAGAGAAGATGCTTCAGCAAAAACAACATTGGCTGATATCAGATTGTATCCAAACCCAACAAATTCTATCTTAAATGTAACTGAGGTTTCAGAAAAAGCATCATTTAAAGTATACAATTTATTAGGTCAAACAGTGATGATTGGTAAAGTGCCTCATGGAACTATCGACGTTTCAAACATCAATGCTGGAAATTATATTTTAGAAATTTCTGACAATGATACTGTTACTTCAAAACGTTTTATCAAACAATAATTTGATTTAAAATAAATCTAAAAAGCTATCTCAATCGAGGTAGCTTTTTTTTTGAAAAAATTACTACTTTTAAGCCTTGACAAATTCAAAATAATCATGAAGAAAATATTGCTTTTAACTTTAACAATGATGGGTATAAATACAGTTGTTGCTCAAGAGGTTATGTCACCAGAATTACTATGGAAACTAGGAAGGGTTACGGCTCTTGGAATTTCTAAAGACAAAAAAAATGTAATTTATTCCGTTTCAACACCTTCTGTTGAAGAAAACAAATCACATTCAAAATTTTACAGCATTCCAATTAATGGTGGAAATGCAATCGAAATTAAAGACACTAAAGAAGTTTTAAAGGACAAAAACATTTCTCCTGATGGAAAATATTTGGTGTATAACGAAGAAGTAAAAATCGACAAAGTACACGGAAAAGATTTTTATCCTGAACTGGGAAAATCGAATGTTCAAATCTACAATGGCTTAGATTATCGTCATTGGGACACTTGGAACGAAGGGAAATTCAATCATGTTTTTTTCAAAGAAAACAAAGAAGGTGCCACTGGAACTGACATCTTGAAGGACGAAACGTTCGACTCTCCTCAAAAACCTTTCGGTGGTGATGAAGATTATATTTGGTCTCCTGACAGCAAAAGTATTTTATATGTATGCAAGAAAAAAGCAGGCACTCAATATGCTATCTCAACAAATACTAACATTTACGAGTACAACTTAGCTACTGGAAAAACAACCAACAAAACGGAAGCCAATTTAGGTTACGATACCAATCCAGCTTTTTCTCCTTCTGGTGATTTGACTTGGTTGCAAATGAAACGTGATGGGTATGAGGCTGATAAAAATGACCTTATCGTTAGTTTCAAAGGCATGAATATCAATTTGACTGCCGCTTGGGACGGAACTGTCGACAATTTCTCATGGAGTCCTGACGGTAAAAAAGTATATTTTGTAGCACCTATCGACGGTACTAAACAATTATTTGAAGTTAATTTCCCTGGTTTAACTAAAATCACAGTGCATATTACACAATTAACAGACGGTGATTTTGATGTGAATGATATCGTTGGTTTTTCAGAAAACAACGTGATTTTAACAAGAACCGACATGAATCATGCTACTGAAATTTTCTCTTATGGTTTGAAGAAAAAAGCATGGAAACAACTGACTAATGTAAACACGGATACTTATAACAAAATGGCTTTACCTAAACTGGTAAAACGTTATGTAACAACAACCGATAATAAAAAAATGACTGTTTGGGTTATTTTACCTCCTAATTTTGATGCTACAAAAAAATATCCAACACTTTTGTTTTGTCAAGGTGGACCACAATCACCTTTAACTCAGTTTTATTCTTTCCGTTGGAATTTTTCTCTAATGGCTTCACAAGGCTATGTGGTTGTTGCACCAAATCGCCGAGGAATGGCTGGTCATGGTGTCGCTTGGAATGAACAAATTAGTGGTGACTGGGGCGGACAGGTAATGGACGATTACCTTTCAGCTATTGATGATGTTGCCAAAGAAAATTACGTAGACAAAAGTCGTTTGGGTTGTATTGGCGCTAGTTATGGCGGTTATTCTGTGTTTTATTTGGCCGGAATCCACAACAACCGATTCAAAACATTTATTGCGCATGATGGTGTTTTCAACACACAAAGTATGTTTGGTACTACGGAAGAAGTTTTCTTCAACAACTGGGATTTTGGTGGTCCATATTGGGACAAAAACAATAAAATCGCACAACAAACATATACTAAATTCAACCCTATTAATTACGTAGACAAGTGGAATACACCAATTTTGATTATTCAGGGCGGAAACGACTTTAGGGTACCAATTGGTCAGGCACAAGAAGCTTTTCAAGCGGCACAACTACGTGGGGTAAAAAGTCGTCTTTTGTATTTTCCAGAAGAAAATCACTGGGTTCTTAAACCGCAAAATGCTCAGGTTTGGCAACGTGAGTTTTACAAATGGTTAAAAGAAACATTATAATATTTTAAAGAATCCCGTCTCGCGAAACGAAGCTTGGCGGGATTTATTTCTTAATTAAAGCATAAATTGGTGTTAAAATAAATTATTGAATACATCCGATTTTTACTTTTACAACCGCACTTTAAATCAAAAATGAAAATTATGAATACTATTAAATCTCTTTTTATAGCGTCATCATTACTTATCGGAGCAGGAAGTTTTGCTCAAGATAACTTAGTGAATTCGTTGAAAATCAACGCTAGCGAAAACAGCAAAGCTGCTTTTAAATTTACAGATGTTGTGAATGTAGAAAATACATCAATCAAAAATCAAGGTTCATCTGGAACTTGTTGGAGTTATTCTGCTAATTCATTTTTAGAATCAGAAATGATCAGAATGGGTAAAAAACCAGTTGAATTATCTCAAATTTACTCTGCGCGTAATGCATATGTAGAAAAAGGAAGAAACTATGTTCGTATGCACGGTGCTGTTACTTTAGGTGATGGTGGTGCTTTTCATGATGTAATGAACATGTACAGAAAATACGGAGCTGTTCCTCAATCTGTGTATACAGGATTGAATTACGGTACTGATAAAAACAAATTTGCTGAAATGGGAGCGTTAACTGAAGCTTTCTTAAAAGCAGTTGTAACAAATCCTAACGGTGAATTAACGCCTAACTGGGAAAAAGCATATGCTGCCATCATCGACTCTTATTTAGGCCAAACGCCTAAGACTTTCGATTACAATGGAAAAAGCTATACTCCTGAAACTTTTGCTAAAGATGTAGTAGGAATTAACGCTGACGATTATATTGAAATTTCTTCTTTACAGGAATACCCATATTACTCTAAATTTGTATTAATGGTTCCAGACAACTGGGCTTATGACCAAGTTTACAACGTACACCTTAATGAGTTAACAGATATTATCGACAATGCCTTAAAAGGTGGTTATACTGTAGCTTGGGGTGGAGATGTTAGTGAAAAAACTTTCAGCTGGAAAAATGGTGTGGCTTTTGTTCCTGAAAAGAAAGTAGAAGACATGACTGCTGAAGAAAAAGCTGATTTATTCAATGGTCCTAAAAAAGAAGCAGTAGTAACTGACGAAATGCGTCAAAAAGCATT